>NZ_SZWZ01000051.1:0-100 GCF_005281025.1 Citrobacter sp. wls714
AAGCAGCCATCTGATGATATTTTTCCCTGAAGGCTGCCGGGGAGATATTCCCCAGACGAGAGTGACGACGCTGACGATTGTAGAAAATCTCAATGTATTC
>NZ_SZWZ01000051.1:342-503 GCF_005281025.1 Citrobacter sp. wls714
TGGCGTAGCCGACAATTTCGCACGTATAAACATCTTTGATGCCAGCGAGGTACAACCATCCCTCCTGTGTGGCAACATACGTCAGGTCCGCCACCCAGACCTGATTTGGTGCTGTAGGAGCGAACGTCTGGTTCAGCAGATTTGGCGCAACTGGCAGATTG
>NZ_SZWZ01000051.1:692-808 GCF_005281025.1 Citrobacter sp. wls714
CCGCTCATCACGTTGTTTTCGGTCTGAGGGTTCATGCTGTACCCAGTTGTAATAACCGCTCCTGGATACACCAAATACCTGACACATCGCTTCAATGGGAAATTGTTGTCGCCATT
>NZ_SZWZ01000026.1:0-132416 GCF_005281025.1 Citrobacter sp. wls714
ATGCGGCGTAAACGCCTTATCCGGCTTACCAAAGCGCATCAACATACAGCAGTTATCGTCTTGCCCATTGCGTAACGAAATCAGCAACTTGCTGTATATCATTAATATCTAATAATGGAACATCCACAGATAACGGAACATCACTGGCAACCGCGATAACAAACTCATCCATCGCCAACTCTTCAGGAGTATGTCCGCAGCCCTCACGAAAAAGCAGGATCTTCGCAACAGGTTCATGCTTAAATCCCTCGACCAGTACCATATCTAACGTCGAAGCATCCATCCTGCTTACCAGATACGCTAAATCCAGTTCGGGTTCTTCCGGTGTTTCTACCATTAACGCCCAACGTTGCTGGCTGGCGACCAGTGTTTGTGCCGCCCCTGCTTTGCGCAGCTCATAGCTGTCTTTACCGGGCTTGTCGACATCCATATTGTGATGTGTATGCTTAATCAATCCGGGTCTAATACCTCTGACACGCAGCTCAGGGATCAGTTTCTTTAGCAGCGTGGTTTTTCCCGTACCGCTCCATGCCGCAATGGCAAGTAATGGGATCATGATTTTTCCTGCCATTTTGCAAGTTCTTCAGGTGTGTTCACGTTTACGAATGCATCTTTATGATCGCTGAAATCGACGGCATGACCGCCAGCCTGACGCATAAAGACCATGACGCGTCGTTCACCTGACTGAAGATAATCCTGTAGCAAGGGCTGCAAGGAGCGGTGCATCAGGGCAATTGTCGGGTGATCTCTTTCCCCATCATGCACCCAGACGATTGGTGCAGCTTTGCGCTGCTCTTTTAAACGGGAGACCAGATCGTGAGGAATATAGGGCATATCGCACGGGCAGAACAAAAACCAGTCCCCCGCTTGCTGCAGGAATACCGACAGCATCCCGGCCAGTGGGCCAGGGAAATCGGCCAAGGCATCGGGAATAACTTTCAGGCCGCTTTGTTGGTAGATATCCCGGTGGCGATTGGCATTAACGACTACGGTATCGACCTGCAAAGCGAGAGTATCGGCCACATGTCGCCAAAGCGGTTTACCGTCGAGTTCAAGCAGGCCTTTATCGGTTCCGCCCATCCGTCTGGCCTTACCGCCCGCCAGCACAACCCCTGTTATTGCACTATCCAGAATCACTGATATCGCCTCTTTTAATGTGGGATTGACCCTGCTAACGTATCCGTATTAAGCCTAAGGAGCACAACCATGAAATGTAAACGCCTTAATGAAGTTATTGAACTCCTCCAGCCAGCCTGGCAGAAAGAACCTGATCTTAACCTGATGCAATTTTTACAGAAACTGGCGCAAGAGTCAGGTTTTGACGGTGAACTGGCGGATTTAACTGATGACATTCTGATCTATCACCTGAAAATGCGTGACTCGGCGAAAGACGCCGTCATCCCAGGTATTCAGAAAGATTATGAAGAAGATTTTAAAACAGCCCTTCTCCGCGCGCGTGGCGTAATTAAAGAGTAAAAGCTTGTAATCGCCGCCACCGAAAGCGCTGCGAAATGATATCCTGAATCATTCGTAGTATTTTCCGGATGATGGGATGAACGACAACGCTTTTACTTTCCAGCCGCTACACCCGGATACCATCATGGATGCACTGTTTGAGCAGGGGATCCGGGTGGACTCCGGGCTTACCCCGCTTAACAGCTATGAAAACCGTGTCTATCAGTTTCAGGACGAAGACCGCCGACGCTTTGTCGTTAAGTTTTATCGCCCTGAGCGTTGGTCCGTTGATCAGATCCAGGAAGAGCACCAGTTTGCGCTGGAACTGGTGAGCGATGAAGTGCCGGTTGCTGCTCCGCTGGTACTGAACGGCCAAACACTGTTAAGCCATCAGGGTTTTCATTATGCGATCTTCCCAAGCGTCGGCGGACGCCAGTTTGAGGCCGATAACATCGATCAGATGGAGGCGGTTGGGCGCTATCTGGGGCGTATGCACCAGACTGGCGGCAAGCGTAATTTCGCTTTCCGTCCCACGATTGGCCTTGAAGAGTATCTGACCGAACCGCGTAAACTGTTTGAACAGGCCCAACTTATTCCTTCAGGGCAAAAAGCAGCCTTCTTGAAAGCAACGGATTCACTTATTACAGTAGTTTCCGAATGCTGGCATACGCGTTTTGCCACGTTACGCCTGCATGGTGATTGTCATGCCGGCAATATTCTGTGGCGTGACGGTCCAATGTTTGTCGATTTAGATGATGCCCGCAATGGCCCGGCTGTTCAGGATTTATGGATGCTTCTTAACGGCGATAAAGCTGAACAACGCATGCAGCTTGAAACCATTATCGAGGCTTATGAAGAGTTTAGTGAGTTCGACACGACAGAAATCGGACTGATCGAACCTTTACGTGCTATGCGTTTAGTTTATTATCTTGCATGGCTGATCCGACGTTGGGGTGACCCTGCGTTTCCAAAAAACTTCCCGTGGTTAACTGGGGAAGATTACTGGCATCGTCAGACCGCAACTTTTATTGAGCAGGCAAAAATTCTGCAAGAGCCCCCCTTACAATTAACGCCAATGTATTAATCGGAGAAACTTGAACATGAAAAAAATATGGCTGGCGCTGGCTGGTATGGTTTTAGCTTTTAGCGCATCTGCGGCGCAGTTCCAGGATGGCAAACAATACATCACTCTGGAAAAGCCTGTTGCGGGTGAACCGCAAGTGTTGGAGTTCTTCTCCTTCTACTGCCCGCACTGCTATCAGTTTGAAGAAGTGCTTCATATGTCTGATAACGTGAAGAAAAAACTGCCGGAAGGCACCAAGATGACCAAATACCACGTCGAGTTTCTTGGGCCTTTGGGTAAAGATCTGACGCAGGCCTGGGCTGTTGCTATGGCACTTGGCGTTGAAGATAAGGTCACTGTTCCGCTGTTTGAAGGGGTTCAGAAAACCCAAACCGTTCAGTCTGTTGCAGATATCCGTAAAGTGTTTGTCGACGCGGGTATTAAAGGTGAAGACTACGATGCGGCATGGAACAGCTTTGTGGTGAAATCACTCGTGGCGCAGCAGGAAAAAGCGGCAGCTGATTTACAGCTGCAGGGCGTTCCGGCGATGTTCGTGAATGGTAAATACCAGGTAAACCCACAGGGCATGGATACCAGCAGCATGGATATCTTTGTACAGCAGTATGCGGATACCGTGAAATTCCTGGTTAGTCAGAAATAAAAGCGAAAGCCGGTCATTGACCGGCTTTTTTGTTTGTGGCTTTAATCGCATCTATTTGCGCGTCTTTCTCGCTCCAGAGCGTATTCAACCATAGCTGAAACCGACGCTTGAAACCTTTATCGTTCACGTAATCACCGTGCAACTCTTCTTGAATTTGCTCCAGGTTCACCCGCACGACAATACGCGTTAATTTGCCGCTCAGCATATCGTAGAAAGGGCGGCTGCTATTTTCCGGGTAGCACAGCGTGACGTTCAGCAACTTATCAAACTGCGCCCCCAGCACATTCAATGCCATAGCGATACCGGCCGCCTTAGGTGGGAGCAGGTTTTGATAGGGGGAGCGGGTTTGCTCACGTTTCTCATTAGTAAAGCGTGAACCTTCGACAAAATTGACGATAGTTGTCGGGTGTACGCGAAATTTCTCGCAGGAGCGACGCGTTGTTTCCACGTCTTTACCGCGCCGTTCCGGGTGACGGAGCAGGTAGCCGCGTGAATAACGTTTCATAAACGGCATATCCAGTGCCCAGCAGGCCAGGCCAATAAACGGCACCCAGGCGAGTTGTTGTTTGAGAAAATATTTATTCATCGGGATGTGCTTACGAAACAGAACGCAAAGCACGACGATATCGGCCCAGCTGTAATGATTACAAATGAGCAGATACCAGTTTTTTTTGCTAAGACCTTCCAGCCCTTCGACGTCCCACTTCAATCGTGGATTGAGGTGCAGCAGTATAGCCAGACCTTCACACCAGCAATACATCATGAAATTACAGAAGATGGAAACCTTGCGCCAGACGACAGGAACAGGCAAAAGGAGTTTTACCACCCCGGCAAGGATGATTGGCACAGAACAAAAAATCGTAACCAATATGGTCAATACGATACTCAGCAACAGCGTTATCGCAGCGAGTATTCTTGTCATAATTAAATTATTCAATAAGTTAGCCATAGACAGTGCGCTAAAAAGGCGCAAGGGGCTGATTTTATCAGAAAACGAACCAAATGATGGATCTTCCCTGAATAGAAAAAAAAGGAATATCTATCCACATCGGGATACAAGCGATAAAAATGGAATAAAATGCTGTAGATTTATTTAATTAACTGAAATATATGAAAAAATATAATGAATCAATAATTACCTTGCTATATTTAAAGAGCTGAAAATTATTTATTCACAAAGTTATCCACAGTCTTATTTGCGAGCAAAGCAGAAGAACTGCAAAAGTTTTTCGACAAAAACGGCGAAAAACTCATGTTTTCATCCCGTCTGTGGCATCCTTTACCCATAATCTGATAAACAGGCACGGACATTATGGTTCAGATCCCAGAAAACCCACTTATCCTTGTAGATGGCTCATCTTACCTTTATCGCGCATATCACGCGTTTCCGCCGCTGACTAACAGCGCAGGAGAACCTACTGGTGCGATGTACGGTGTTCTCAACATGCTGCGTAGCTTGATTCTACAATATCAGCCGACCCATGCTGCTGTGGTATTTGACGCTAAGGGTAAAACCTTCCGTGATGAATTATTCGAGCATTACAAGTCACACCGCCCGCCAATGCCTGACGATCTGCGCGCGCAGATTGAACCTCTACATGCGATGGTAAAAGCGATGGGGTTGCCATTACTGGCTGTTTCAGGCGTGGAAGCGGATGATGTTATCGGTACGCTGGCGCGTGAAGCGGAAAAGGTTGGTCGTCCGGTGCTGATCAGTACCGGTGATAAAGACATGGCTCAGCTGGTGACACCGAACATCACCCTGATCAACACCATGACCAATACTATCCTTGGCCCGGATGAAGTGGTGAATAAGTACGGTGTGCCACCTGAGCTGATTATTGATTTCCTGGCGCTGATGGGCGACTCCTCCGATAACATTCCTGGTGTACCTGGCGTGGGTGAAAAAACGGCTCAGGCGCTGCTCCAGGGCTTGGGGGGGCTGGATACCCTTTATGCCGAATCTGACAAAATTGCGGGGCTGACTTTCCGTGGTGCGAAAACCATGGCAGGCAAGCTTGAGCAAAATAAAGAGGTGGCGTACCTCTCTTATCAATTAGCGACCATTAAAACAGATGTTGAGCTGGAGTTAACCTGCGAGCAACTGGAAGTGAAGCAGCCCGCCGCAGATGAATTGCTTGGCCTGTTTAAACAGTATGAGTTTAAGCGTTGGGTTGCAGACGTAGAAGCCGGTAAATGGCTGCAGGCGAAAGGAACGAAGCCGGCGGCTAAACCGCAGGAAACAATCGTCGTCGAGGCTACGCCGGAAGAACCTGCGACGGCTCTTTCGTACGATAACTACGTGACGATTCTGGATGAAGCGACGCTGGAAGAGTGGATCGCGAAGCTGAAAAAAGCGCCCGTCTTCGCCTTTGATACAGAAACTGACAGCCTGGACAATATCTCTGCGAATCTGGTTGGACTGTCTTTTGCCATTGAACCGGGCGTAGCTGCCTATGTTCCTGTTGCCCATGACTACCTGGACGCCCCCGATCAGATCACTCGCGACCGTGCGTTGGCGCTGCTGAAGCCGCTGTTGGAAGACGAAAACGCGCATAAAGTCGGGCAAAACCTGAAGTACGATCGCGGCATTCTGGCGAACTACGATATCGAACTGCGCGGCATCGTCTTTGACACCATGCTCGAGTCCTACATTCTTAACAGCGTTGCCGGTAGACACGATATGGACAGCCTGTCCGATCGCTGGCTGAAACATAAAACCATCACCTTTGAAGAGATCGCCGGAAAGGGCAAAAACCAGCTGACCTTTAACCAGATAGCGCTGGAAGAAGCTGGTCGTTACGCTGCGGAAGATGCCGACGTTACGCTACAACTGCATCTGAAGATGTGGCCGGAATTGCAGCAGCATAAAGGGCCGCTGAACGTCTTTGAAAATATCGATATGCCGCTGGTGCCGGTTTTGTCTCGCGTTGAGCGCAACGGTGTGAAAATCGATCCGGCTGTTCTGCACAAGCATTCAGAAGAGCTGACGCTGCGTTTGAACGAGCTGGAGCAAAAAGCGCACGAGATCGCCGGAGAAGCGTTTAACCTCTCTTCCACCAAGCAGCTACAAACCATCCTGTTTGAAAAGCAGGGTATTAAGCCGCTGAAGAAAACACCTGGCGGCGCGCCATCAACCTCGGAAGAGGTACTGGAAGAGCTGGCGCTGGACTACCCGTTGCCGAAAGTGATCCTGGAATATCGTGGGTTAGCAAAACTGAAGTCGACCTATACGGACAAGCTTCCGTTGATGATTAACAAGAAAACCGGGCGCGTACATACCTCCTATCATCAGGCGGTTACCGCTACCGGGCGCTTGTCTTCAACGGACCCGAATCTGCAGAACATCCCGGTACGTAATGACGAAGGTCGTCGTATTCGCCAGGCGTTTATTGCACCGGAAGACTACGTGATTGTTTCCGCGGACTACTCGCAGATTGAACTGCGTATCATGGCGCATCTCTCGCGTGATAAAGGTTTGCTTACCGCATTTGCCGAAGGGAAAGATATTCACCGTGCAACCGCCTCTGAAGTCTTTGGCTTACCGCTGGATTCAGTAACTAACGAACAACGCCGCAGCGCGAAAGCTATCAACTTCGGTTTAATCTACGGGATGAGCGCCTTTGGTCTTGCTCGCCAGTTAAATATTCCGCGCAAAGAAGCTCAGAAGTACATGGATCTCTACTTCGAACGCTACCCTGGCGTGCTGGAATATATGGAACGCACGCGTGCACAGGCAAAAGAGCAGGGTTACGTTGAAACGCTGGAAGGGCGTCGCCTCTATTTGCCGGATATTAAATCCAGTAATGGCGCTCGTCGTGCGGGTGCTGAACGCGCCGCAATCAACGCCCCGATGCAAGGTACTGCCGCAGATATTATTAAGCGAGCCATGATAGCCGTAGACGGATGGCTGCAAACCGAGAAACCGCGCGTGCGCATGATCATGCAAGTTCACGATGAACTGGTGTTTGAAGTGCACAAAGATGACCTGGAAAGTGTGTCTAAAAAGATCCATCAACTGATGGAAAACGAGACCCAGATTGACGTGCCGTTATTAGTGGAAGTCGGTAGTGGTGAAAACTGGGATCAAGCGCACTAAGGGTTTACTGAATAACGGCCTTTTTTCGTAACTAAGCAACATAAGATAGAACTTTTTGTGATGTCCATTAGAATTCCCTATGTAAGGAATGAAAAAAAATTACAAAAAGTGCTTTCTGAGCTGCTCAAAAAAGAGTAAAGTTATTCACGTAGGGTACAGAGGTAAGATGTTCTATCTTTCAGACCTTTTACTTCACGTAATCGGATTTGGCTGAATATTTTAGCCGCCCCAGTCAGTAATGACTGGGGCGTTTTTTATTGTGCGCAAGAAAAGTTTCGCTCACGCCGTAGGCCGGATAAGACGCGCAGCGGCGCCATCCGGCATAGCGGGGGATTATTCCCCGTCCTGAATCTCTTCGACCGGTGCCAGTTCACTAAACCAGCTATCCAGCTTCTGCCGCAGTTTGTCCACGCCCAGCTTTTTCAGTGATGAAAAGGCTTCTACCTGCACATCACCATTAAACGCCAGCACGGCTTCACGTACCATATTCAGTTGAGCTTTGCGCGCGCCGCTGGCCAGCTTGTCTGCTTTAGTCAGTAGCACCAGAACCTGAACGTTGCTCTCTACCGCCCACAGGATCATCTGCTGATCCAGATCCTTAAGCGGATGACGAATATCCATCAGTACCACCAGACCTTGCAGGCTCTGACGTTTTTCCAGATATTCAGCCAGTGCGCGCTGCCATTTGCGCTTCATCTCTTCCGGCACTTCGGCGTAACCATACCCCGGCAGGTCAACCAGGCGTTTACCGTCAACGACTTCAAACAGGTTGATGAGCTGAGTACGGCCCGGTGTTTTAGATGTACGCGCCAGACTCTTTTGATTAGTCAGGGTATTTAGCGCACTGGATTTGCCTGCGTTGGAACGGCCAGCAAAAGCCACTTCGATTCCGGTATCGGAAGGTAAGTGGCGAATATCAGGCGCACTCATCACAAAATGCGTCTGTTGATAATTCAAGTTAGTCAAAGCGGTCCTCTCCATCAATCAAGGCTTTGCAGCGATTATACCTGAACACCAGCAAAAGGCTGGTTTTTCGACGCGTGGCCTGTGTAAGTAAAAACCTCGCACTTTGTGAGACATTGCCTATAGTATCTATACGAGATGACAGTGTAAAAAATGACATGGCCTAAATAAATCATAGCGTTACGGTTAGGCACTATTCTTAAAATCCGAAATTGTTACCTTGGTTACTTGTACGTTTAAACCAAAACGGTAAAGTAGTGCCCATAGCGAGGAAGCTGACAGGATAGACGACTCAGGATGAGGGTCAGGAGCGCCAGGAGGCGAAGACACAGGATTGTCAGGAAGACAAACGTCCGGAGACGTTAGTAAAAGGAAATGGAAACAACACGGAATGTTTCAGGCTAAGGGAAAAACAGGGTGTGTTGATAGCCAACAGGGATAGTAGAGCCCGTAAGGGTTGAGAGTCAGGAAAAAAGGCGACAGATTACTCTGTCGCCTTTTTTCTTTATTTCTGCTAGATTCCGGCGCAAATATATACTGAATTAAAACAGCCAAAGACGAATCATGATGAAACCAACTTCTACACCACGCGGTAAAGGTCCTGCAAAAGCGCGTCGTAAAACACGCGAAGAAATTAACCAGGAAGCTCGCGACCGTAAGCGCCAGAAAAAACACCGTGGCCATGCGGCGGGTAGCCGTGCGTCCGGTAGCGATGGCGCATCTGGTGGCGGAAAGCAAAATAAGCAACAAGATCCTCGTATTGGCAGCAAAACCCCCATTCCATTGGGCGTGACCGAAAAAGTCACCAAACAGCACAAACCGAAGAGTGAGAAACCTATGCTTTCACCACAGGCTGAGTTGGATTTACTGGAAACGGATGAGCGCCTGGATGCGCTGCTGGAGCGTCTTGAAGCAGGAGAAACCCTGAGTGCGGAAGATCAAACCTGGGTTGATGCCAAGCTGGATCGCATTGATGAGCTGATGCAAAAGCTGGGTCTCTCTTACGATGACGAGGAAGAAGAGGAAGAAGAAGAAAAACCGGAAGACATGATGCGCCTGCTGAAAGGCGGCAACTAACGGTTTTACACCGTGGGTCTTCCCGTCCTGCTTATAACCCTTCCGGTTATATGTTATCTGGTGTGGTTATTCGTTAAACTACAGCGGTTGTCGCGGCGACAGAAGTGGCTGCGCAACCGGCTTATTACCCGCACAGGGGTTAAGCCGGTACGCCGTACCCGCCAGAGACGCCATCGGAAGGAGTGAGCATGTCAGAGCAGCTAATAGACTGGGACCTGGCCCTGATCCAGAAATATAACTATTCCGGGCCACGATATACCTCGTACCCAACCGCGCTGGAGTTTTCTGAAGACTACGGCGCCGAGGCGTTTTTAAACGCTGTGGCGCGTTACCCTGAGCGTCCGCTCTCGTTGTACGTTCACATCCCGTTCTGCCACAAACTGTGTTACTTCTGCGGCTGCAACAAGGTTGTGACGCGTCAGCAGCATAAAGCCGATCAATACCTCGATGTCTTAGAACAAGAAATTATTCATCGCGCACCGTTGTTTGCCGGACGTCATGTCAGTCAGCTGCACTGGGGCGGTGGCACGCCAACGTATCTGAATAAAGCGCAAATCAGCCGTTTGATGTCGCTGCTGCGTGGCAACTTCAACTTTAACGCGGATGCGGAAATCTCGATCGAAGTGGATCCGCGTGAAATTGAGCTGGATGTGCTCGATCATTTACGCGCTGAAGGTTTTAACCGCCTGAGCATGGGGGTGCAGGACTTCAATAAAGAAGTTCAGCGCCTGGTGAACCGTGAGCAGGATGAGGAGTTTATCTTTGCGCTGCTGAATCATGCGCGGGAGATTGGCTTTACCTCGACGAATATCGATCTGATTTATGGTTTGCCAAAACAGACGCCGGAAAGTTTCGCCTTCACCCTGAAACGCGTTGCTGAGCTGAATCCAGACCGACTGAGCGTCTTCAACTACGCTCACCTGCCGACGCTGTTTGCTGCTCAGCGCAAAATCAAAGATGCCGACCTGCCCAGCGCGCAACAGAAGTTGGATATCCTGCAGGAGACCATCTCTTCACTGACCGAAACCGGTTATCAGTTCATTGGCATGGATCACTTTGCTCGCCCGGATGACGAACTGGCGATCGCTCAACGCAAAGGTGTGCTGCATCGTAATTTCCAGGGGTATACCACCCAGGGGGATACCGATCTTCTGGGGATGGGCGTATCGGCAATCAGTATGATTGGCGACAACTACGCGCAGAACCAAAAAGAGCTGAAGCGCTATTATCAGCAGGTAGACGAGCAGGGGAACGCGTTATGGCGAGGAATTGCGCTGACCCGCGATGACTGTATTCGTCGGGATGTGATTAAGCTGCTGATCTGCAACTTCCGCCTCGACTATGCCGCCGTGGAACAGCAATGGGATCTGAATTTTGCTGACTATTTTGCCGAAGATCTGAAACTGCTGGCGCCGCTGGCGAAAGATGGGCTGGTGGATGTGAATGAGAAGGGAATTCAGGTTACGCCTAAGGGCCGCCTGCTGATCCGTAATATCTGCATGTGCTTCGATGCGTATCTGCGGCAGAAAGCGCGGATGCAGCAGTTCTCACGCGTCATTTAGCCGGGTTGCCCGGTGGCGCTGCGCTTACCGGGCCTACACGTTGCGATAACCTGTAGGCCCGATAAGCGTTAGCGCCATCCGGCACATTGTCAGCTGAACAGTCCAACCAGCGCCGCGCACAGCACTGCGGCAACCGCAGTTTGTGGCGTATGGCTTTCGACCGCACCGCTCGACAGCAGATTAATCATTGATTCCAGCATGATGACTTCCCCCCGTTAGCCGGGCACGATCATACTTAACTCATCAGAACAGTAAAGCGCAAAATAGCAGCAATTTGCGCTCAATTATCAAACTTTACACTGTGACCGAGCGTCACTCCATTCCGAGTTCTTTTAACTTACGCGTCAAGGTATTACGGCCCCAGCCGAGCAAGCGCGCTGCTTCCTGTTTATGCCCCTGGGTATGACGTAGCGCGGTGGTCAATAGCGTGCGCTCCATCTCTGGTTGAGCTTCAGAAAGCAAATTTTGATGACCGGAACGTAATGCCCGGTCTGCCCACTGCGCTAACAGCGTTGCCCAACTGTCCGGCTGCATAGGGGACGGCGCGTCTGGCACGCTGGTTTCAAAAAGCTCGGCCGGCAAGTCCTGAATCAATACTTCCTGTCCGGCAGCCATAACGGTTAACCAGCGGCAGGTGTTTTCAAGCTGGCGTACGTTGCCCGGCCAGGCCAGACGCGTAAGCGCTGCCTCGGTTTCGGGATGTAATTGCTTGGCTTCCACCCCAAGTTCGCGGGCGGCTTCCTGCAGGAAATGACGTGCCAGGCGAGGGATGTCTTCCCGACGTTCACGCAGCGGGGGCAAATGAACGCGAATGACGTTGAGACGGTGGAATAAATCCTCACGGAATTTGCCTTCCTGTACGCGCAGTTCCAGATTCTGGTGCGTGGCGGCGATGATGCGCACATCCACTTTCACCGGCGCATAACCACCCACCCGGTAAAACTGTCCATCCGCTAATACGCGCAATAAACGCGTTTGCACGTCCAGCGGCATATCGCCGATTTCATCGAGGAACAGCGTCCCACCGTCGGCCTGCTCAAAACGCCCTTGACGAATGGTATTTGCCCCGGTAAACGCCCCTTTCTCATGACCGAACAGTTCAGACTCGATCAAATCTTTCGGGATAGCCGCCATGTTCAGCGCAATAAACGGCGCTTTGACGCGTGGGCTGTGACGGTGTAGGGCATGAGCGACCAGCTCTTTACCGGTCCCGGACTCGCCATTAATCAATACGCTGATTGAAGAACGGGAAAGTCGGCCAATAATGCGAAAAACATCCTGCATCGCTGGCGCTTCACCAATAATATCGGTCGTTGGTCCGTGGATTTGTACATTACGCGGCTGCTGCTGTTCCTGATAATGACTGATGGCACGTTCGACCAGCGCCACGGCTTCGTCAATATCAAAAGGTTTGGGCAGATAATCAAACGCCCCTTGCTGGTAGGCGCTGACGGCGGCATCCAGATCGGAATGCGCCGTCATTATGATGACCGGAAGCATTGGATGACGCTGTTTGATCTGTTTTAACAGCGTCAGACCATCCATACCCGGCATGCGAATGTCTGACAACAATACGTCCGGCGTTTTACTGGCCAGCGCGTCCAGCACCTCTTTACCGCTTTCAAATGCGGTACAGCTCAGACCAGCCCCTGCGAGCGCACGTTCTAGCACCCAACGGATGGAACTATCGTCATCAACGACCCAGACTATTCCTCGTTGCATAAACGTCACCTTTATTTCCTGATAGGCAGGTAAACCGAGAACTCGGTATGACCCGGCCAACTGGTAAATTCAATTTTGCCGGAATGCTGATCAATTAAATTACGGGCGATGGATAACCCAAGGCCGGTACCGCCCTCGCGACCGCTGACCATTGGGTAGAACAGCGTGTCCTGCAAATGAGAGGGAATACCCGGGCCGTTATCCTCAACATCGATCCGCGCCGCCAGACGGTAACGCACGCCGTGCAGCGTGAGCTGAAACGCAGTGCGGGTACGCAGTACGATCTCGCCACCTTCCGGCCCTAAGGCTTGCAGGGCATTGCGCACGATATTCAGCAAAACCTGTTCTATCTGGTCCGGGTCGTGCAATAACTCAGGCAGGCTCGGATCGTAATCACGAATTAGCGTAACGTTTTCTGGTACTTCCATCGAAACCAGCGCGACCACACGCTCCGCTACTTTGTGAATACTTTCCGTGACGTGCATGCCCGGTTGTTGCGGTCCTAACAGACGGTCGACCAGATTACGCAGGCGGTCGGCCTGCTCAATAATGACTTTGGTATATTCGGTCAGCGCCGGGTCCGGGAGCGCTTTACTGAGAAGCTGTGCCGCGCCGCGTAACCCGCCCAGCGGGTTTTTGATTTCATGCGCCAGCCCGCGTACCAGATCGCGGGCGGCAATTTGCTGGGCATGCTGGAGTTGTTCCTGACTCAGACGGCGCTGGTTATCCATTGGCGCCATCTCCAGCAGGATCAAGCCATCAGGCAGCCTCTGGGCGGTCACAGAGAGGATATGTGAGTGGCTGTCTATCA
This sequence comes from Citrobacter sp. wls714, assembly GCF_005281025.1. Lineage (NCBI taxonomy): Bacteria > Pseudomonadati > Pseudomonadota > Gammaproteobacteria > Enterobacterales > Enterobacteriaceae > Citrobacter > Citrobacter sp. wls714. Next base: position 13,414 of record NZ_SZWZ01000026.1, read on the forward strand.
CCAGCGTCACTTCGTTATCCGTAAAGCCCTGGCCGGCTTCCAGGCTCTCACGCAGCAGTCCGATGTTTAACGAGAAATAACTCAACAGATCGGGCAGCGGTGTACCAAACAGTTTGCGGGAGCTTTGAGCGAGCAGCTGTTGTGCCGCCGGGTTGGCGTAATGTATCGACAGCTCATCGTCGACGAGTAAGATGCTATTGATTAAAGAATTGAGGATCTGCCCAGCATCGGGCAGCGTGCCGGTTGCCATTCAGCAGTCTCCTGAAAAGTGTTGCACCATTTTAGTGCATTATAGCTTTTTATGGATAAAAAGCGCGAAAAAGCAGGTTGTTAGTGGAGAAAAAAGCCCATCGTGTGATGGGCTGAAAGTTTCCACGGCAACTAAAACCTTCGTCTTTCTCCCTACAGCTTTGTTGGCTGCTTTCGCTCACCCCAGTCACTTACTTATGTAAGCTCCCGGGGATTCACTCAATTGCCGCCTTGCTGTAGCAAGAAATCCATTGGTTATTACATCCTCTGCACGTTTTTATGTGAGAGTGTAAAAGTTAAATTAAACGCTGTAGTACAGCTCAAACTCTACCGGGTGCGGCGTCATGCGCACGCGGTCATCTTCTTCGCGACGCAGCGCAATGTACGCATCGATAGCTTCATTGGTGAACACGCCGCCTGCAGTCAGGAACTCGCGGTCCAGATCCAGTTCTTTCAGTGCTTCTTCCAGAGAACCCGCAACCTGTGGGATCTCTTTCGCTTCTTCAGGCGGCAGGTCGTACAGGTTTTTGTCCATCGCTTCGCCCGGGTGGATCTTGTTCTTAATACCGTCAAGACCCGCCATCAGCAGCGCGGCAAAGCACAGGTACGGGTTAGCAGCCGGGTCCGGGAAACGCACTTCGATACGACGCGCTTTCGGAGAAGCTACCACCGGAATACGGATGGAGGCAGAACGGTTACGGGCAGAGTAAGCCAGCATGACCGGCGCTTCGTAGCCCGGGACCAGACGCTTGTAGGAGTTGGTGGTCGGGTTCGCCAGGGCGTTGATCGCTTTAGCGTGTTTGATAACGCCGCCGATGTAGTACAGCGCCTGCTCAGACAGACCCGCATATTTGTCACCGGAGAACAGGTTTACGCCGTTCTTGGACAGGGACATGTGGCAGTGCATACCGGAACCGTTATCACCGAACATCGGTTTCGGCATGAAGGTTGCTGTTTTACCGAAGCGGTGAGCGACGTTGTGAACCACATATTTGTAGATCTGAATTTCGTCCGCTTTTTTGGTCATGGTGTTAAAGCGGGTTGCGATTTCGTTCTGGCCAGCAGTTGCCACTTCGTGGTGGTGCGCTTCAACAACCAGACCCATTTCTTCCATGATCAGACACATGGTAGAACGGATGTCCTGAGAAGAATCTACCGGAGGAACCGGGAAGTAACCGCCTTTCACGCCAGGACGGTGACCTTTGTTACCACCTTCGTATTTGGTGGAGGAGTTCCATGCGCCTTCGATATCATCGATAGCCACGTGGGAACCGGAAATGGACGCGCCGAAACGGATGTCGTCAAACAGGAAGAATTCTGGCTCTGGCCCGAACAGAACGGTATCTGCGATGCCGGTAGAACGCAGGTACTCTTCAGCGCGTTTAGCGATGGAGCGCGGGTCGCGGTCGTAGCCCTGCAGCGTACCGGGTTCCAGGATATCGCAACGGATGATCAGGGTAGACTCTTCATAGAACGGGTCGATGAGTGCAGTAGACGCATCTGGCATCAGAACCATGTCTGATTCGTTAATGCCTTTCCAGCCACCGATTGATGAGCCGTCAAACATTTTGCCTTCTTCAAAGAATTCGGCATTTACCTGATGAGCAGGAATAGTGACGTGCTGTTCTTTACCTTTGGTATCAGTGAAGCGCAAATCAACAAACTTCACTTCGTGTTCGTTCAGCATCGTCAAAACGTGTTCAGCGGACATACTTACTCTCCCGGATTGGTCATGGTCGTCGTGGTAACGAAGTCTTCAATTCTGCAAAAAATTGGCCGTGTCGCCGTAAAAAAGATAAAGCGAAATCTGTGCCAACTTTTAAATTGCCCCTAAAAGGCGTTATCATGCGCACTATCGTGCAAAGGGGCTGCACCATGAAGGATGTATTGCACCATTATAGTGCTTTAATGTGAACATTAAGCACCATATTGGTGCAACGCACCCCAGATTACCCCTTTTAACGCTCCGTGAATGTGATCACAAAGAAACTCTGCAATACTTGTTTGCGGAGGATGTTTGTGATCCTGTTTTGTACTGCGATTAATCCGTGTACAATAACGCGCTATTTCTAAAATGCCTGAGGCAAAGTTGTGATCGAAAATTTGCGTAACATCGCCATCATCGCGCACGTAGACCATGGTAAAACGACCCTGGTAGACAAGCTGCTCCAACAATCCGGTACGTTCGATGCACGTGCTGAAACCCAAGAGCGCGTGATGGACTCCAACGATTTGGAGAAAGAGCGTGGGATTACCATCCTCGCTAAAAACACCGCTATCAAATGGAATGACTACCGTATCAACATCGTTGACACCCCGGGGCACGCCGACTTCGGTGGTGAAGTTGAACGTGTAATGTCCATGGTCGACTCCGTGCTGCTGGTGGTGGATGCAATGGATGGTCCGATGCCGCAGACGCGCTTCGTGACCAAAAAAGCCTTTGCCCATGGCCTGAAGCCAATTGTTGTTATCAACAAAGTTGACCGTCCTGGCGCGCGTCCTGACTGGGTTGTTGATCAGGTATTCGACCTGTTCGTTAACCTCGACGCTACCGACGAGCAGCTGGACTTCCCGATCGTTTACGCTTCCGCGCTGAACGGTATCGCAGGTCTGGATCACGAAGATATGGCGGAAGACATGACCCCGCTGTATCAGACCATCGTTGATCGCGTACCAGCTCCGAACGTAGACCTTGACGGCCCGCTGCAGATGCAAATCTCTCAGCTGGACTACAACAACTACGTTGGCGTTATCGGTATCGGCCGCATCAAACGCGGTAAAGTTAAACCGAACCAGCAGATCACTATCATTGATAGCGAAGGCAAAACCCGCAACGGTAAAGTCGGTAAAGTTCTGACCCACCTGGGTCTGGAACGTATCGAGAGTGATATTGCCGAAGCAGGCGATATCATCGCGATCACCGGTCTGGGCGAACTGAACATCTCCGACACCATCTGCGACCCGCAGAATGTCGAAGCGCTGCCGGCTCTGTCCGTTGATGAACCGACCGTAACCATGTTCTTCTGCGTAAACACCTCTCCGTTCTGTGGTAAAGAAGGTAAATATGTTACCTCTCGTCAGATCCTTGACCGCCTGAACAAAGAGCTGGTGCACAACGTTGCGTTGCGCGTTGAAGAAACCGAAGATGCGGATGCATTCCGTGTATCCGGTCGTGGTGAGCTGCACCTGTCTGTTCTGATCGAAAACATGCGTCGTGAAGGTTTCGAAATGGCGGTTTCCCGTCCGAAAGTTATCTTCCGCGAAATCGATGGCCGTAAACAAGAGCCGTTCGAAAACGTAACGCTGGACGTTGAAGAGCAGCATCAGGGTTCTGTGATGCAGGCGCTGGGTGAGCGTAAAGGCGATCTGAAAAACATGAATCCAGATGGCAAAGGCCGCGTACGTCTTGACTACGTGATCCCAAGCCGTGGTCTGATCGGCTTCCGTTCAGAATTCATGACCATGACCTCCGGTACCGGTCTGCTGTATTCCACCTTCAGCCACTACGACGACGTTCGTGCGGGTGATGTGGGTCAGCGTCAGAACGGCGTACTGATCTCCAACGGCCAGGGTAAAGCAGTTGCGTTCGCACTGTTCAGCCTGCAGGACCGCGGTAAGCTGTTCCTGGGTCACGGTGCAGAAGTTTACGAAGGCCAGATCATCGGTATTCACAGCCGCTCTAACGACCTGACCGTAAACTGCCTGACTGGTAAGAAACTGACCAACATGCGTGCGTCTGGTACTGACGAAGCAACGGTTCTGGTTCCGCCGGTTAAGATGACTCTGGAGCAGGCTCTGGAATTCATCGATGACGACGAACTGGTAGAAGTGACTCCAACCTCTATCCGTATTCGTAAGCGTCACCTGACTGAAAACGATCGTCGCCGTGCAATGCGTGGCGCGAAAGAAGAGTAATTAACGCTCTTTCTCAGGTAAGCATAAAAAAGCCGCTGATTATCAGCGGCTTTTTTTTATTACCCTGACCCGTCCTGAATAGCGTTGACACGTTCCTGACTTAAATCCGGAGAACGTGATGATGACTGAGTTCAAACGCACCCAACGAGATTATCCTCTATCCTTTAAGAGCAGGTCGAAAAAGGCTAGATGACCTATAAGCAGGACCTGCAGCGATACGGCATTCAGGGGCGACCCCCATTCTGAGTCATCCATAAACCAAGTGAGGCACGCTCAGTAGTAGCTCTTCCCATACCGATACCATTAAATGGTTGTAACCCATATGGATCCACTTTTCCTATTGGATCAAGCGTATATACGTACTTATTTCATCCCCCGCCAGCCCTATCGGGTCTTGGGTGATATACCGTCCCTGTCCCGGATTGTAGTACCGGTGCTGGTTGTAGTGCAGTCCGGATTCGTCGTCATACTGCTGTCCCGGCAGCCGTATCAGCTGTTGCAGATTGTACGTATTATCTTCCTGCAGCACGTTACCCCATTCATCATATTCCGCGCGCCAGCTGATGGCGCCATCCTGGCGTTAAGCCGCACTGCGCCAGCCATTGCTGATTTTCAGCGCTGATATCACTTTGCCGCAATTCGGCTTCCAGCCCGTCCAGCATCGCCACCAGCTCCGGCACGAAGGTCACTCCCGCATCCTGCTGGAGCTTCTCTACCAGCGTGCGGTGGGCGGCGGCTTTTGTCATGTCCGTTTCGATTCTCCCAACAGCGTGAAGTTGCCCGGCGTATAAACCGTCTGGATACGGCAGTTCTCCGTCTGCGTGGTGGTCTGCCGGTCACCTTATCGTAGTGATAATGGTGATCGTTGCTGTAGCTAGTGGAACCACGCCAACCCGCGACATAGAAACACATTTAAAAAATGTTTATGTTGGAAAACTCACCTGATTGCTATGAGCCGAACTACTAATTATCTCAGTTTTTTTGTGAGTTAACTCCAAACAGCTACACATCCGTCTTAAATTAGAATTTAGATCTGTACGCATGCAAATACTCTCACAACACCCAGGATCTCCTGTTAAAATTATTTCTTCCAATACATTCATTGGCATTATTTTTATTTCTGAAAGTTGTTCCAGCACAGCTAGAGAGAATTTTATATCCGGCATGGGTAATGCTAATTTTGCACAATATACGATATCATCTATATTTTCCAACTTGGAAGTATCTATAAGAACGTTCTCTGATTTATCCCATGTAATGCTATGTACAAGATAATCATCTATGCTAATGTTAGGGGTGATGACTATATTTTCCATTTTCATTCCCTGCCTATGCTTCATAAGGTTTATCATTTTTCCCATTTAGTATTTCCAAAACGCCACACATTCCATTATCACCACGGGAACAAGCTTCCGTTGCTTCCTCAACAAGTAAATCATGAAGCATAAATGCATCTCCAACTATTGATAGTTTCCCTATTTTCTTTAGGAGGTCTGACCACTTTGTTAAATATTTTTTTGGCAATGAGCACCTCTCTTTTCCTGATGATTTATCGTAAATTCGACCGTCTTTATCAATTACTTCATTTGTATCATACATGTGACCATGAGGGTTACTTGGCCAGGAATCAACGTCGTTATTATGTACGGTGATCTTCTTACCATCTATTTTTATTGTTGCCTGATCCTAACGGATCAACTTCCATCACTGGATTCAATGGGTATGTGTAAAAATTCAACCCGCCTTTCAACCCAATCGGATCCTGGGTGATATACCGTCCCAGTCCCGGACTGTAGTACCGGTGGCGGTTGTAGTGCAGTCCGGATTCGTCGTCATACTGCTGTCCCGGCAGGCGGATAAGCTGTTGCAGATTATGTGGATTATCTTCCCGCAGCACGTTGCCCCATTCGTCATATTCCGCGCGCCAGCTGATGGCGCCGTCCTGGCGTATCAGCGCCAGCGGCAGGCCCCGGTGGTCGCAGTGGTACAGATGCTGTTTCTTTTGGGGAGATATTTTGGCTTCAGTTATCCCGCCATCGGGTCCGTTGTCAGTCAGCATCCCGCACCATTGTCGACACCGCATTGCACCTCAGTTCCCCCTATAGCCTGTCCAGTGCCGCCACTGTGCTGTAACGGTTAAAGACATGACCCAATATCTTTGCCATACACTTAAATTATTTCATTAACGTTTTGCTTACTAAAATACATGTGTTATTTTTCAAATCAACATGATAAACATACATTTTACCACCTCCACCTTGACTATCCATATCTTCATCAGATTCGAAAAAAATGATCTCAATAAAATCTTTTTTATCTTCAATGCTAGCTTTATAGCTTTCAAATGACTCATTATCTGGCAGGCAATCAGATACAATTTTTAAGGATGATTGTTCTCTGCTTGTTAAATAAATCACATCCTCTCCAAAAACACTGTATATTTTGCATAGCAAAAAAATAAAAATAAAAAATTTCATATTATTTCATCTCAGAAATCTTTCCGGTTTTTGGTCTGTATTTAAAATAGGTATTTTCTGGTGTCCCAAGATAACTTGAATACTCTTTTTCTCCTTTAGCAAAAAAATCAGCACTGCTTTTATCTTTTGGTGAAAAATGTAAGCTATCATAAGCATCATTTTCCTTTAAAACCTTATTTCCTTTTGTATCAGAAAAATATCCATGTGTATGATATACACCAACCCTTTTCGAGTCGTCAGGACAGGCTGCTTTGTATGGATTCACTCCTGCTACACTGCCTTTTAGAGGACCAGTATAAAAATAGCTCTTATCCTTTTTGCATATCAAACCGCCATATTCGCGATTATTTTCAATTGAGTCAGCGTTGCACATTTTTATAGCAAATAATCCGGCCTCATCTGCATTTGAAAATAAAAATTGTTCTAAACCCAATGGGTCTATGTAACTAACCGGATCTAACGGATAAATGTATTGATTCCATCCCCCCATCAGTCCTATAGGATCCTGGGTGATATACCGTCCCTGTCCCGGACTGTAGTACCGGTGGCGGTTGTAGTGCAGTCCGGATTCGTCGTCATACTGCTGGCCCTGCAGGCGTATCAGCTGTTGCAGATTGTGCGGATTATCTTCCCGCAGCACGTTGCCCCATTCGTCATACTCCGCGCGCCAACTGATGGCACCGTCCTGGCTTATCAGCGCCAGTGGCAGGCCCCGGTGGTCGCAGTGGTACAGATGAAGCGTCCTCTCCGGGACCGGCAACGGCTCCATCTGCGCCGCCATCTGTTCCGGCGTCAGGCCGCACCCGGCCAGCCACTGGCGGTTTTCATCGCTGATAACCCCGGCGCGCAGCTCACCTTCCAGGCGGTCAAGCATGTTCACCAGCGCCGGCGGGAACACCACGCCAGCGCCATCCTCGCTGCCTTCCTGCCGGAGTTTCTCCGCCAGCGTCCGGTGACGGCGCAGGGCGTCCAGCTCCTCCGTGGCGGTCTCCACACGGATGAGCGGCGTGAAACTGCCGGGTTCGTAAATCGTCTGGACGCGGGTCTGCGCCGTCTGCGTGGTGGTCAGCCGGTTGCCGTCCCAGCCGTACCAGGTGGTGTACGGCCTGTGCGACAGTGCCATCTGGTCATGGTCCGGATGTTCGCGCTCCCGTTTCCATATCTGCTTTCCGATACGCCTGCCCTGCGGGTCGTAAATATACCGCCCCTCTGCCAGCGTCTCACCGTGCTGCGTGCGTACATAGTGGACCAGCCGGTGCTGGTTATCGTAGCTGTAGCGGTGCGTGCCTTCATCGAACATGCGGATGGCCCCGTCCGGGATACGGTCCGTCTTCTCCGTCAGCCTGCCGTAACGGTCATAGCGGTACAGGTACTGTGCATCCTCCGTGATGCGGTTATCCGCCCATACCTTTCTGCTGCTGTCCGGATAAAATTCCGGGTCCGGCAGACGGTTACCCGCCGGGTCGGTGGCGTAAGGGTGGTGGATATCCAGACCGTGCGCAATCATGCGCACGCCGGTGAGCCTGCCGGTCTGGCTGTAGCCGTATTCCCGGGTCTGGTGCGGGGTGCTGATGCGGGTCAGATGCCCGGCCCCGTCATACCCGTAGTCGCGGTTCAGAAGCGGGCTGTTCAGGTGCCGGCTCAGCAGCTGTCCGGCCGCGCTGTAGCCGGTGGCGAGCGTATATTCGCCGAAACGGCGTTGTGTCTCCCGGTGCAGGCGGTCGCGGGTGAAGTCGATAAGCGGTGTGTCACCGAGCTTCACCCCGGCCAGCCAGCCGCTGCCGTACGTCAGCCAGGCCACCGGGGGAAGGTGGTCGTGTGTGGTTTTATTCGCCAGTCCGTTCTGATAATCGTGCTGCGTGAGGTGCTCCCACAGCAGGGTTTGCGTCTGCGGGGCGTGGATGGTCTGTTTCTCGCTGAGCAGCCGGCCTTTCTCATCATAGCCGTAGTGCACCGCCACCCGGTGACCTTCGCTGAGGTGGCTGATTTCCGCCAGCCAGCCCTGGTCGTTGTACTGCCACTGTTCTGCCGGTTCGCCGTTCACCGTGCGGTGCGTCAGCCGGTCAGCGTCATCGTAATGCCAGCGGGTGACGAGGTCTTCGTCCTTACTGCACACCCTTTTCCCCGTCAGGTCATAGTCATACTGCTGCGTTCTCCCGTCAAAGCCGGTCTGCTGTGTGAGACGGTCGGTGAGGTCATACGTGAACACCGTATGGCTGTCGTTCTCGTTCGTCAGCCGCGTCAAACGGCCGGCCTGGTCATACTCCATCCGCCGGGTCAGGCCGCCTGCGGTTATACTGACCGGTCTGCCGCCCGCATCGTACTGCGTTTCCGTGCGGCTGCCGTCCGGGGTAATCACTGCCGTCAGGTCGCCGGCCTCACTGTATTCATAGCGGGTTTCGCGGCCTGCCGCATCGTGCTGACTGACAGGCCGGCCCCGGGTATCGTAAGTGCGATACTGGCTGAGGCCTTCCTCCTGATGCATGGCCGTGACCTGCCCGAAGCGGTCATACTCATAGCGGGTTTCATACCCGGAGCAGTCGGAGACGTTCAGCAGCTGGCCGTAATGGCTCCATGTCATCTGCTTTTTGCTGCCGGTGGCATCTTCCCTGGCGCAGGGGTATTCACTGTGCGGGTCAGCATACACATAGCGGGTGGTGTTCCCCTGGCGGGAAGTCTGTGCCGTCAGGCGGCCCTGTTCATCGTATGCCAGCTTCTCCCTTAAGCCGTCCGGGTGGGTGACGGAGGTCAGCTGGCGACCGCCAGTGTAATAAAACGCTGTTTCCCTGCCGTCGGGGGAGATAATTTCGGTGACGTTACCGGACGCAATACTGTACCGGTATTCGGTTTTCCGTCCCGCCGCATCGGTCTGGGCGGTGAGCCAGCCCAGGGGATTGTACTCCCGGTGAAGCACACTGCCGTCAGCCAGTTCCTGTCTGACCACCCGCTTCAGGCCGCCTTCACCGGCGGTGTGCAGCACTTCCCGGCGGTGCAGGCTGTCGGTGATGGTGACGGCATTTTTTTCGTATTCATAGTGGTAGCTCAGTCCTGCCGGGTTTAACTGCTCCGTAACGCGCCCGGCTGCATCATAGCGGTAGGTGGTCTGCGGGCGTCCGGCATAGCCGTGTGCCACCATCCTGCCCGGGGTCTCCGCGTCATAGTCAAAGCGGCGTACCTGCACCCCGCCCCGGTCATACACCGCGGCCAGCTCGCCGCGCGGGGAATAGGCATAGCGCACCAGCGGGGACGCCGGCAGGTTGTCCGGGTATTCCGGGTCGTTCATCAGCCAGACGGCGCCGAGACGGACCCCGTCATCCTGACCGTAGCGGGTGACCGGCAGCACATCCGTCTGCTTCAGCACCAGCCGGAAGTGGCGGCCAGCGCCGTCCGTCACGCCGGTGATATGGCCGCTGAATGGCCCGGTGGCATTGCGGTGATATGAGAGCGTGCGCCCGAAACTGTCCACCAGCCCGGTCAGCACCCGGTACGGCGGCAGCGGGGCGGGGAGAGCCTCATCCACGTCCGGCACCCGTTCAGCCCACCCCAGTAACCACCACGGCCCCTGCGGACTGTTTGCCGCCAGGTACTGATGTGGGCTGAGACGGATGTCTTCCGGCAGCGCCAGCCAGATACGGTGCAGGGGATGGCTCTCGTGCAGGTTCGCCACGCCGCCACGGGCGAGCCAGAAGCGTTCGCTGCGGCTGAAGGCCACTTCTCCGGGGAGCAGGTGCACAAAGTGGATGCTGCTCATCCTGAACCTGCAGATAAATATCAAAAGGCGCTTTCCAGCCGGGGCCGAAGATACCCACCGGAGACGGGGTGCGGGTCTGATAGCTGCTGTAGGCGCGGGTGAGGGCAAAGGGCAGCGGGCCGGGGAGGGAAAAATCGGTCTCGCCGGGCAGGACTTTGGCGCCGAGGAGCGGGTTGACCGGAGGGCCGTAGATGACGTCGCCGGGGCAGACGGAGCAGGCAACGCCGGTGGGGGCGCCAATCATCACGCCCATGGAGCCCTGAACTATCGGGCCGCCGACAGCCGTCATGTCGCCCAGCCGGGCGGCCGGTTTACCACCGCTCATTGCCAAATCCTTTTGTAAAACATCAGGATTTGCAGATTACGCCAGCCTGGGGGGAGGATGATGTGAGTTGAGTGCGACAGAGAGAAGATTCGGAAATAATTTAGGTTGAGCACATGAAAAATTGCCGCTATTTATATTTATGTTATAAATATAAAAGCTTCACATGCAATTATAGCCGCTGATTATCAGCGGCTTTTTTTTATCTCGGGAGTATCAGAAGAAATACTTTGCCCCAACACGAATCTGATTTTGTTCGCGATGATAGGGTTCCACATTACGATCTAACCAGCGTAATTCCAGGTAGGGCAACCAGTGTTCATTGATACGATACTTAAAGGTATTCGTAATTTCCCAGTGATGATCTTTTCCGTTACTGCTGTTGAAGTCATTGACTCGTATAAAATAGTGCGGCTCAAAGGTATAGGAAAATTTATCGGTGATGGTAAAGTTCCAGTAATTACCTATTTCATAGGTATCGTTATTATCCTGATCACCGTTTAGATCGGTTGAACTATAGTTATTATGGTTATAACGGTTACGCACGGTAAGATTAAACCACGGGGTAAATTTATAGTTAACATCCAGATAAGCCGCGCCACCAGAACCCGTACTCTTATCGTTTATCAATCCACCGGGCTGGATAGTTAATTTATCCGTTGGTTTAAATAAAGGATACCAACCTTCTATTTCGTTATAGCCGTGTTTTAACTCATCCTTACGTTGCATGGTGTAGGTGTTGGTGAGCATGATACCTGCGCCCATATCGGAGTTATAGCCAACGCGCATCATCACTTCTATCTGATCGGATGCCAGATTATATGCCTCGCGGTTCTCGACATAGGCACCGGCAAAAACAGAAGTGGACACAACAGAGGATAAGAGCATTATTGTCGTTAACTTTTTCATAATAAATCCATTTTTTAAGCGTAGGGAAGCCGCCATCCATTAAGATGGAATAAGCGGCAATTATTTTTATACGTTTACAGCAGAGGTATTATTTTTAGCGGTAACAGGATCCGGTTGAGTGTTGTTTTTCTTCCGTTGGCTGATTTCCTCAATAATAAAAGCAAAACGCGTTTCATTGAGTTTATAAAATAAACCCATCGTGATTGCAGCGATAATAGCCAGCCCGCAAGGCCACAGAAAAATAAGCTGACGCAGGCCAAGCAGGGTCGCATCGCTCTGGGTTATGTTGGGAATATAACCGATTTGCGTCAGCATGATGCCTGGCAGGAAGCCTGCGAGCGCAGCGGAAATTTTGCGAGAAAAGGTATAACCCGTATACACCGAGCCTTCCGCGCGGATCCCCGTTTTCCATTCGCCATAATCAACCGTATCCGGAACCAGCGCCCAGTTCAGGCTGTTGACGAATGCTGTCCCGAAGAAGGCCATACAGGAGAACGTTACGAACAAAAATGACGTACTGCCCCAGAAAAAGTTCAGAACATCACCGACAGCCCATAATGCCAGACCGCCGAGATAAACCTGCTTTTTACCGAAGCGTTTCACGGCTGCGGGAACCAGCAGCACGCCGACCAGAATGCATCCCATACTGAAAAAACCCATCCACGACAGCAGATGAATATCGTTGAGCACGTACTGGGTGTAATACACCTGGATGGCCAGTTTGATGTTGAATGCGGCCAGTGTGCACAGGTTGGCAACACACAGCACCAGCAGCGGAGGGTTACGGAAAATGGCACAGAACGATTTGAGAATGCTGGGCTTATGGTGATCAGGCACGATTTCGATATAGCGTTCTTTCACACCGCTAAAGCACCACCACATGCTGAACAGCCCGCAGACCGAAAAGATCAGTGCGGCAATCAGATAACCCAATGAGGGGGAACTGACAAATAGCGCCTGAATTGGCATAAAACCAACGGTACACAATAACAGGCCAATGGTGGCACCACCCTGACGCCAGGCGGCGAGCTGAGCGCGTTCCTGTGGGTTTTTCGTGATTGCAGGCACCATCGCGCCGTAGGAGCAGTTCATCAGGCTATAGAACAGACCGAACAGCATAAACAACACCGTCGCCAGCCCGGTTTTCACCGTGAGCGTAAAATCAGTCGCTAAAAACTGGGCGCTGGCAACGACTGCGACAGGAAATGATGCATACAAAATAAAGGGTCTGAATTTCCCTTTTGCGCCAATATTTCGCCTTGAATCCAGCAATACACCGGTCAGCATATCGGTAAAGGCGGTGAAGAATTTCGCCACCAGAAAGATAATCCCACCGTAATATGCGGGCATCCCTAGTTCATCGGTATAAAATTTAAGCAGATACAGCGTGCCGATACACAGCATCAAATTTGAGCCGAAGTCACCCACTCCGTAGGCGAATTTTTCACGCAGGCTCAGTTTTAGCGTTAGCGGATCATGAAAAGACATAATCGCTCCTCAATAGCGCCCCGCAGGGCGCTATTCATTATTATTATCAAACGGGTTGTTTACGTGCTTCTATCTCTTCAACGATGCGGACATACATCTTTTCGTTGAGATTGTAGAAACAGCCCATTGCGACGATGGTGATGACTGCCAGGGCACACGGATAAATAAAGATCAGCTGCCGCAAACCTTCGACCGTGCTCGCAGATTGCACCACGTTGGGGACGTAGCCGATTTGCGTCAGCATCCAGCCAGGGAAGAAGCCTGCCAGCGCCTGTGAAACTTTACGGAAGAAGGTGAAGCCAGTGTATACCGTGCCTTCAGAACGTACGCCGGTACGCCATTCGCCATATTCCACCGTATCGGAAACCAGCGCCCAGTTCAGGCTGTTGACGAAGGCTGAGCCGAAGAACGCCAGACAGGAGAAGGCGACAAAGCTGACTGAGCCGCCGCCAAAGAAGTAGTTAAGCAGATCGCCCGCGACCCAAATCAGCAGCCCGCCAATATAAACCTTCTTCTTACCAAAACGTCTGACCATCCCAGGCATCAGGAAGACGCCAATGAAGATACAGCCCATGCTGAAAAAGCCCATCCAGGAAAGGAGGATCGGATCGTTCAGTACGTACTGGGTGTAATACACCTGAATCGCCAGCTTGACGTTGAATGCGCCCAGCGTGCAAAGGTTGGCAACACACAGAATAAATAGCGGGCGGTTACCGGCGATGGCGCGGAAGGATTGCAGTAATCCCGGTTTTTGCGCGGCATCCACGGGTTTCACTTCCACGTAGCGTTCTTTTACCCCGGCATAGCACAGCCACATGAATAACAGACCAAACAGCGAGAATAACGTGGCGGCGAAAATATAAGCCAGCTGTGAATTGCCTTCGATCAGGTTCATCACTGGGACAAAGCCGACGGTGCACAGCAGCAGGCCGAGAGTAGCGCCTCCTTGTCGCCAGGCAGCCAATGACGCGCGTTCGTCCGGGTTTTTCGTGATTGCAGGCACCATCGCGCCGTAAGAGCAGTTCATCATGCTGAAGAACAGTCCGTACAGCATAAACAGCACCGTTGCCATGACCGTTTTACCGGTGACTTCAAACGGTGTACCGACAAAGTTGGCAATCGCCAGCAAGGTAACCGGAAATGCGGCATAAAGGACGAATGGACGGAATTTTCCTTTCGGGCCGATTTTGCGGCGCGAATCGAGCATAATCCCGGTGCCCATATCGGTAAACGCGGTAAAAAACTTGGCGATAAGGAAAATGATACCGCCATAAGTTCCCGGTAAACCAAGGACATCGGTATAAAACTTGAGTAAATAGAGCGTACCAATGTCCAACAGGATATTGGAGCCTAAATCACCCATCCCATAGGCGAGTTTTTCTTTGAACGGCAAGCGTAGGGTTGCCGGATTAGAGGAAGTCTGACTCATTATTATTCTCCATGTGCCCGCGAGTTGCCCCGCGGGCGAGCCGTGTTAGATGTTGCGTAAAGTGGCAAACAGTGACGCCCATTCACTCTTCGCCCGATAAAACACCGGAGGCTGGCCAATCGGCGCGTCCACGGTAATTTCACCCCCCTGGTAAGTTTCCCCGGTCCAGACATTGACCCAGCTATCCTCCGGCAGATACAGCGTCCAGTCGTTGCGTCCCTGTTCGTGAACCGGCGCTACCAGCAAATCTTGTCCCAGCAGGTACTGATACTTCAGGGTGTAGGTGCGCGCATCGTCTTCGTAATGCAGGAACAGCGGGCGCATTACCGGCAGACCGGTGGCGCTGTTTTGCGCGACGGCCTGTTTGAGATACGGTTTCAGAGTGGTGAAGACGGTGGTCATACGGGCAAAGTGGGCAATGGTTTCCTCATCGCCATCAAACTGCCAGTTATCGCCAGGGCGGTTGCCTTCATGGGTGCGCATCATTGGGGTGAAGGCGCTGAAATCACACCAGCGCAGCAACAGCTCTTTGCTGCGTTTCATATCAAACAACGTGGTGTAACCGCCGATATCGCTGTGGTGCAGACCGTGGCCGGTCATTGCCAGCGACAGTGCGGCAGGAACGACCGAGGCCAGTCCATCATCAAGGCTCCAGTCAACGTTTTGATCGCCTGCCCACATCATGGTGGAGTACTTCTGACTGCCGGTGTAGCCCGCACGCATAAAGAACAGGATCTCGCCGAGCTTGCCGGTCTCCTGTAGCGCTTCGTAGTTACATTTCGCCCACAGTGCGGGCCACGCGTTATGCATAATTTCGGCACTGACGCCGTTGTGCAGGTAAGTGTCGGTCGGCAGATATTCACCGAAGTCCGCCATCCAGCCGCCGCAGCCCAGCGCGATCATGTTCTTTTTGATGACTTCTTTGAACCAGTCGTAGGCTTCGGGGTTGGTCAGATCGACCACGCCGCCGTAAAACTCGCCGAACTCAACCAGATAGTCATCGCCAGAAGCGTCTTTCGCCAGATAACCGTGTTTGGCTGCTTCAGCGCAGAGATCTTTGTCGCTGGCGACGTACGGGTTGATATAGGAGAGGAACTGCACGCCTTCTTCTTTCCACTGCTTAATACGACTGTCCAGTTGCGGGTAGTTGTCGCTGTTCCACTTCCAGTTCCACATTACGCGCTTGCCAAAGGAAGTCATGCGGATCCCCGACCAGTCCTGCGCCCAGATGCCGTTTACTTTCACGCCAGCGTTACGCATGGTGTCCAGTTTGTTCTGGCAAATCTCAGTCCCGCCCTGAATGCCGAGCGTGACGCCGTCGTAAATCCAGTCCGGCAGCTCCGGCTGGCGGCCTAGCAGTGCAGTCAGTTTTTCCAAAAGAGAGATATAGGTTTCGGCGCACTCAATACGCAGAGTGGTTTTGTCTTCCCACAGAGCGAGTTCGTGATACTCCGGCGCGCTGAAGTCGAAATTCATATAGCAGCTGTTATCAACGTGGCAATAATACTTCTGCGTACTGACAAAGGTTGGCTGTGGGAAGAAGGTCCAGTAGTAGTCACCGCCGGCATTTTCTTTGCAGTCGGCCTGCCACGTGACATAGCTGTTTTTGTTGCGGCCCACGCCCTGTTCGCTGGTCCACAGTGGGAATGGCTTACCGCGCAAATCGAAGTAAGAGAACTGTTCGCCACAGCCGTAAATATGATCGTCTGGGTTAGCGGCCAGACGCAGCCAGATACGGTTATGGCTGCGTTCCTCGTTATGGAGGTCGAGCTTCAAACGACCCTGTTCGTCGGTAGAAATGTGCAGCGTGGCGTTGATGGTATTACCGCGGCTGAAATCGACCCGCCAGCCCTCAGGCGACTCGCTTACTGTGGCGTCGGTCAGGGCAATCTTCTTGTTGAGCTTGTCTTTAATGCTGAAGTTGCCGCGGAACATATCAATGTCGGCAACGCCAGCGCCAATCCACAGGCAAGGGGTCTCTGCGCTGTGACGTAAGATCGGGCGCTGGTGGTACGTCAGCGTAAATCCATTTTGTAACGTCGTCAGTTCTAATGCGGCGGACCGTTGTTGTAGCGAATTCATTTTCGTCTCCGTAAAAATAGGGTATTTCGGTAATTTGTCGGAAATCTGTTATTCACTGCCGATTAAAAAATGCATTTGATGCGTTTCTCCGGGCGCGAGATGAATCAGGCTAATCCCGGAGTTAAAGGCGTCGGGCGGGCAGGTCATCGGTTCTACTGCCAGGCCGCGGCGTACTAATTTTTCGCCGGTATACACCTGCAGCCAGGGCTGGTGGCTGCGCAGGTATGTGGATATATTTTGTGTTGGGCAGGTCAGTCTGACCTCCCACTCAGCCTCAGGCAGCAAGATCCTGAACGTGTGATCGATAGTGGTCTGAGCGATAACACGCGGCGTTGTGAAATCCCATTCACCGTGGGTGACATCACTCGCCGGGAGCGTTAATTCGCAGCTATCAATGGATTGCAAATTGCAGGTCAGGTAGGGATGTGCTCCCGCGCCATACGGTGCGATTTCGTCACCCACATTCTGGGTACGAATAATGACGTGCAATCCGCAGTCTGCCTCCAGTCGGTAAATCACCTCTGAAACCAGCGCAAAGGGATAGCCATAAGAGGGCGGCAGAAAAATCGTCAACGACACTTCCGTGTTTGACAGTTGGTTAATCTGCCAGTCGCGCCAGGCCAGTAATCCATGAATGGCGGTATGCGAAACAGGGTCGTTAACGGCAAGCTGAAAGGCCTTGCCGTTATGTTGATAGCAGCCGTCTGCAATACGGTTTGGCCAGGGAATTAACACTTTTCCCAAATGTGCCAGCGGCATCTCTTCCGGCTTATGTGGAATAACGACGTGACGCCCAAGGTGCGTCAATTCTGCTAACCCAGCGCCAACCGTGACGATTTTCGCCTGGTAATGACCAGCCTGAAGATGAAGGGTTTTTCCACCGCTATGCATGACAGCTCACCTCGTGACTTATTTGGCGTTGATATCCAGCAGACCGGCTGCAACTGCCGGTGCAAGACCCGGAGCCAGCGGTAAACGTGGGATCACGAGGCAGTGCAGCAGATGGTAAATATCCTGCTTACCGTCCCAAACTTTGGTGGTCACCTTGTTATCGGCATCCAGCTCCTGCCACCATGAACCGGTCTCGTAGTCCATCAGATACGTGATGCAGTAATCCCACCACTTCTGATACCAGGCTTCGTACTGGCTATCGCCGGTTAGGGTGTAGAGGGCGTAGGCGGTGCCCATGGCCTCGACTATCGGCCAACGCACTCTTTCGCGCACAATGGGTTTTCCGTCCCAGTCCACCGAGTAGACAAAGCCGTCTGCGCCGTCCGGCGCCCAGGCATCGCGGATAGTGGCGTGGAACAGACCCTTGGCATCTTCCAGCAACCAGGCGGGAGGTGTTTCAAAGCGGGCCTCCAGCGCGGCATGCAGATGCAGCATCAGACGGCCCCACTCGATCCAGTGGCCCGGCGTGCCGCCGTAGGCACGGAAACGATGCGCTGGATTCTCTTTGTTGTAATCGCGGATTGGGTTCCACTGTGAATCGAAGTGTTCGTTGACGCGATACTCCCCGCTGCGAGCCACGTCGTGAATAATTACCGATGCGATACGCAGTGCGCGATCGAGCCATTTGCGATCATGGGTAACGTCATAAACGATCAGGAAGGCTTCAACCGCGTGCATGTTGGCATTGCCGCCGCGGTAATCTTCCGTCTGGCTGAAGGCTTCGTCCCAGGACTCCAGACACATCTGCTCATCTTCGCTCCAGAAGTACTTCTCAATCACTTCGATAGCGTCATCCAGCAATTGTCTGGCCTGCGGATGCCCGGTAGTGACCGCGCTGGCTGCACCAAGCAAGACGAAGAAATGCTGATAGCCCTGTTTGGAGGCATCCATCACGCCTTCGTCATTTACGCAGGCGTACCAGCCGCCGTAACGTGTGTCGCGTAGCGCGCCGTTCAGCGCCTTAATTCCGTGATCGACTAACTGATATGCGCCGGGGCGACCCATGGATGCCGCAACGGAGTAAACGTGCAGCATGCGGGCGGTGATCCACAGATGCGTACCCATATCCGCTCTGACCTGACCACTATTTCCCAGCCAGCCAAAACCGGTCGGGACAGCAGCATTTTTACCAAAGTTAAAGATGCGGTCAGTTTCCTGCTCCAGCCAGCGGTTGTGGCTTAAGGTGTTAAACCATTTCATGCTTTGATCCTCGATTAACGGCGGGCCATCATTTCGTCGACGATATCGCCCAGACGCTGCAACTTCGGTGCGGAAACGTCGCGCAGCATCAGTTCGGTGTCCGGTAGGCCAATAACTGATGACCAGACAGCTCGCCCGGCCAGGAAGCCGGATGCGCCAGCGGTCATCGCCACACTGACCGCGCGTGGGAACAGTTTTTCATCCACACCAGAGGAGAGGATGACCCATGGCATGTTGATGTTTTCATGCAGACGCTGAGAGGCGCTGAGCAATTCCTGTTGGGTTCCTTTGCCATACAGCGGCATCTCGACCTTGTAGAGATCGGCGCCGCTATCGCCCAGCTCTTTCGCGGCATCGATAATGGCCTGTTCGCGATCGAACTTATCGCCACGACGCGGTGGACGTACAACCGGCTCAATGATGCTCAACAGGCCATTGGAATGGCATAGCTCATTGAATTCTTTGACCATATCCAGACGTTGCTGGGCATCTTCATCGCTACGCCACAGCACCAGCAGTTTGAGAGCCTTGGCGCCATCTTGCTTCACGGCCTGCGGGTTAATTTTTTTATCAATCACCACGCTATCGACCGGAATGCCGTTACCCGGAATAAAGTCATCAGCGGCAACAATCATGGCGCAGCTTTTGGCGACCGCGTTTTGCTCTACGACCTGGCGGTAGCAGAACTGCTGATCGACCAAAATAGCGGATGCATAGGGGGAAAGGATCTTCGCCGCATTGACTTTAAAATCAGTCAGCACGCTGTCACAGACCGGAGATTTTGCACCCGCTGCGACAAACATTAAGCGCATGGCCTCGCGCTGATCGACTGCCAGCATGGCAAAACCGCCGGAAGCTCGGGTGATATCTTTCAGGGTGTACTTCGTCATTGTTCAGTCCTTTTACTTATTAAAATTGGTGATTCAATCCGGCAGACGCGCGAACCTGCTCAAGAATTGCGGTCCAGTCTTCCCGGCCACGGCCAGCGGCACGGGCCTGGTTATAAACTTCGCGGGAGGCGGCGCCGAGCGGCATCGGCACATGCAGAAGGTTTGCGACATCCAGCGCGATGCCAAGATCTTTATGAGCTAAATCGATCATGAAAGCGGGAGAAAGATCGCCTTTCAGCACTTTGTTCGGCCAGGAGGTAGTGAAATGGCCTTTTCCGGCAGGAGTACCGCTCATTACCTTCAGAGCCACATCGAAGGAGAGGCCGAGCGCTTCGCATAACACGGCAGCTTCGGCTGAGAGGGCGTTCAGCGCGATACTCATGTAATTGTTGATGAGCTTCACGCGGATCCCCATGCCGGGACCCCCTGCGTTGATCAGCTCATTCCCCATCGCCATCAGCACTGGTGTGGCGCGTTCCACCTGTTCTGCTGTTCCGCCCGCCAGCAGCAGCAGCGTTCCCGCGATGGCGTGATCGGAGGTGCGTCCAACCGGGCAATCCATCATGTCAAAGTCTTTGGCACGCATATCGGTAATCAGTTTGTCGGTTTGCAGCGGGTGAATGGTGGACATATCAATCACCAACGCCTGCGGGGAGAGGCTTTCGCAGATTCCCTGTTCACCGAACAGTACGCTGCGCACCAGATCGCCGTTGGGGAGCATAGTGATGACAAATTCCGCCTCTTTTGCTGCCTGAGCCGGGCTGCTGGCAGGCTGTGCTCCTTTTTCCACCAGGCGCTGAACGGCATCCGGGTTAACGTCAAAGACGCTGAGTTGATGACCCTGCTTCAGCAAGTTGCTCGCCATGGGTGAACCCATCTGACCTAATCCGATAAATGCTATAACTGCCATAACGTTCTCCTGAGACGTGGATGTCATTTTTTGTCATTTAAGGTCGCTTGTTTTTGTCTGTTTTTGATCGTATTTGTAATTTATGGTCAAAAAATTGACAGCCGTCACTTTTTAAACATTTTGTGAAATTAAAATGATCCCATCTTGAAACGCCTAAGGAATGACCATGATTCGTATTGCTTGTGTAGGTATTGCCGTGATGGATCGCATCTATTACGTGGAGGAGTTACCGACTGAAGGAGGTAAATATGTGGCGAAGCGTTATACGGAAGTGGTCGGCGGGCCTGCGGCAACGGCCGCGGTGGCTGCAGCGAAGCTGGGCGCGCAGGTGGATTTTATTGGTCGTGTGGGCGACGATGACACCGGAAATAGCCTGCTGGCGGAGCTGGAATCCCTGGGGGTGAATACGCGCTACACCCGACGCTACGTGGGGGCGCAATCCTCCCAATCGGCAATTCTGGTTGATGCACAAGGGGAACGAATTATCGTTAACTATCCCAGCCCGGATTTACTGCATGACGCTGGCTGGCTCAATGAGATTGATTTTTCCCAGTGGGATGTGGTGTTAGCGGATGTTCGCTGGCACGAGGGGACCAAACAGGCGTTCACGCTGGCACGTCGGGCGGGGGTCATGACGGTACTGGATGGTGACGTAACGCCGCAGGATATCCGTGAGCTGGTGGCGTTAAGCGATCATGCCGCGTTCTCTGAGCCGGGTCTGGCGCGTATGACCGGGATAAACGATCCGCAGGCCGGACTGAAAAAAGCAAAAACGCTCACAAATGGACATGTTTATGTGACGCGAGGGCGTGAAGGTTGCGACTGGATAGAAAATAATACTTTGCAGCATCAATCTGGTTTTACCGTCGACGTTGTTGACACCACCGGGGCCGGGGATGTTTTTCACGGCGCGCTCGCGTTCAGTCTGGCTAACGGAAATACCCCGCAAGACGCTGTCAGGTTCGCCAGTGGCGTTGCGGCGCTAAAATGCACGCGCCCGGGAGGACGAGCCGGAATCCCTGACTGTGATCAAACCCGATCTTTTCTGTCACTTTTTGTATAAAATGCCAGGGCAATGGTTTTTCGAGGAAATTTCATGAGTCTTACCGAACTGACCGGTAATCCGCGACACGATCAACTACTGATGCTGATTAGCGAGCGCGGTTATATGAATATTGATGAGCTTGCCAACTTGCTGGACGTGTCCACGCAGACCGTGCGTCGTGATATTCGTAAACTCAGCGAGCAGGGATTAATTACGCGTCATCATGGTGGCGCGGGCAGAGCCTCCAGCGTGGTGAATACGGCGTTCGAGCAGCGTGAAGTCTCCTGGACGGAAGAGAAAAAAGCCATCGCGGAAGCGGTGGCTGACTATATTCCTGATGGGTCAACGGTGTTTATTACTATTGGCACCACCGTTGAGCAGGTGGCCCGCGCGCTGTTAAACCATAATCATTTGCGCATTATCACTAACAGCCTGCGTGTGGCACATATTCTTTATAACAATCCACGTTTTGAAGTTATGGTGCCAGGTGGAACGTTACGTCCGCATAACAGTGGCATTATCGGTCCTTCCGCTACGGCATTTGTCGCTGATTTTCGGGCTGATTACCTGGTGACCAGCGTCGGCGCGATCGAAAGTGATGGCGCTTTGCTGGAGTTTGATGTCAACGAGGCCAGCGTCGTGAAAACGATGATGGCCCATTCAAGGCATATTCTGTTGGCTGCGGATCATACGAAATACACGGCTTCTGCCGCGGTAGAGATTGGCAATGTGTCTCAGGTGACCGCGCTGTTTACCGATGAATACCCTGGTCCCGCATTGCATAATTTACTCCAGTCTCAGCAGGTGGAAATTGTGCAGGTGAGTCCGTCACAGGATGATGCTCAGGTCGGGTAATTCTCCCAATGATGGCTCGATAAATTCGCAGCCATCATTCGCGCATAGTCAAACTTCTTCTTTCCCGCTACAGTTATTCATCCACGGCGAATAAGGAGAAGGGCATGCTCTATATCTTTGATTTGGGTAATGTGATTGTCGATATCGACTTCAATCGCGTGTTAGGCACATGGAGCGATCTGAGCCGTGTACCGCTAGCTTCGCTAAAGCAAAGTTTCAGCATGGGCGAGGCTTTTCACCAGCATGAGCGAGGTGAAATAACGGATGAAGCGTTTGCGGAGGCGCTATGCCATGAGATGGCGCTGCCGCTAAGCTACGAGCAATTTTCCCACGGCTGGCAGGCGGTTTTTGTCGCGTTACGCCCAGAGGTTATCGATATCATGCACAAACTGCGTGAGCAGGGGCATCGGGTGGTCGTTTTGTCGAATACCAACCGTCTGCACACAACGTTTTGGCCGGATGAATACCCCGAGATCCGTCAGGCCGCGGACCATATTTATCTTTCCCAGGATCTGGGCATGCGTAAACCGGAAGCGCGGATTTACCAGCATGTCCTGCAGGCTGAAGGTTTTTCTGCGCACGATGCGGTCTTTTTTGACGATAACGCCGATAATATTGAAGGGGCTAACCGGTTAGGTATTACCAGTATCCAGGTCATCGATAAAGCGACCATTCCTGACTATTTCGCGAAGTTGTTATGCTAAAAAATGTCCAGCGACAAGCCAGGCATCATACGCGGCCCGTACGAGCCTGGCTGAAGCTGCTATGGCAGCGCATTGATGAGGACAACATGACGACGTTGGCAGGGAATCTTGCCTACGTTTCATTGCTCTCGTTAGTGCCGCTTATTGCTGTTGTTTTTGCACTTTTCGCCGCATTTCCGATGTTTTCCGACGTCAGTGTCCAGTTACGCCATTTTATTTTTGCGAACTTTATCCCGGCGACGGGAGACGTCATCCAACGTTATATCGAACAGTTTGTCGCCAACTCGAACAAAATGACGGCCGTCGGGGCATGTGGGTTGATTGTGACAGCGTTATTGCTGATGTATTCCATTGATAACGCGCTGAATACTATCTGGCGCAGTAAGCGCACCCGGCCCAAAGTTTACTCTTTTGCCGTTTACTGGATGATTTTAACGCTGGGTCCTCTACTGGCGGGGGCCAGCCTGGCGATCAGCTCTTATTTGTTGTCATTGCGCTGGGCCAGCGATCTCAACACGGTGATTGATAACATTCTGCGTATTTTCCCGCTGGTGCTTTCCTGGCTCTCGTTCTGGCTGCTTTATAGCATCGTGCCGACCACGCGCGTACCTAACAGGGATGCGGTTATTGGCGCCTTTGTAGCCGCCGTATTGTTCGAGGCCGGAAAAAAAGGATTTGCGCTCTATATCACGATGTTCCCGTCTTATCAGCTTATTTACGGTGTTCTTGCGGTGATCCCCATTTTATTTGTCTGGGTGTACTGGACGTGGTGTATCGTCTTGCTAGGCGCGGAAATAACTGTCACTCTCGGGGAATACCGCAAACTTAAACAAGCCGCAGAACAAGAAGAAGCAGAGCAACCATGATTGCATTAATTCAGCGCGTAACCCGTGCCAGCGTCACCGTGGAGGGCGAGGTGACGGGTGAAATTGGCCCAGGACTTTTGGTCCTGTTAGGTGTCGAAAGGGATGATGACGAACAAAAAGCGAACCGCCTGTGCGAACGCGTACTCGGCTATCGAATCTTTAGCGATGCCGAAGGCAAAATGAACCTGAATGTGCAGCAGTCAGGCGGCAGCGTGCTGGTGGTCTCGCAATTTACGTTGGCGGCAGATACTGAGCGCGGCATGCGCCCAGGCTTTTCAAAAGGCGCCGCGCCCGATCGGGCAGAAGCACTGTATGAGTACTTTGTTGAGCGTTGCCGCCAACAGGAAATGAATACGCAAACCGGCCGATTCGCTGCGGATATGCAGGTTTCTCTGGTTAATGATGGCCCCGTGACGTTCTGGTTACAAGTATGAACCAGCTACCGGTGTGGCCGCGGGCAACAAGAGAGAGTACAGCTATGTATCACCTTCGAGTACCGCAAACAGAAGAAGAGTTGGAGCGTTACTACCAGTTTCGCTGGGAGATGCTGCGTAAACCATTGCACCAGCCTAAAGGCTCTGAACGGGATGCCTGGGACGCAATGGCGCATCACCAGATGGTGGTGGACGAAGAGGGTAATCTGGTCGCGGTAGGGCGTCTGTATATCAATGCGGATAACGAAGCCTCCATACGCTTTATGGCTGTTGACCCCTCCGTGCAGGAGAAAGGGCTGGGAACGCTGATGGCGATGACCCTGGAGTCTGTCGCGCGTCAGGAAGGGGTAAAGCGCGTAACCTGTAGCGCCCGTGAAGATGCGGTCGAATTTTTCGCCAAACTCGGGTTTGTGAGCCAGGGAGAAATCACCACGCCGCAAACCACGCCGGTGCGCCACTTTTTGATGATTAAGCCCATCGCGACGTTGGACGATATTCTCCATCGCGGCGACTGGTGCGGACAGTTACAGCAAGCCTGGTACGAACATATTCCCTTGAGTGAGAAAATGGGCGTGCGCATTCAGCAGTACACTGGGCAGAAATTTATTACCACGATGCCCGAGACGGGTAACCAGAATCCGCACCATACTCTGTTTGCCGGGAGCCTGTTTTCTCTGGCGACATTAACGGGTTGGGGGCTGATCTGGCTGATGCTGCGTGAACGTCATTTGGGGGGAACCATTATCCTTGCCGATGCGCATATCCGCTACAGCAGGCCGATCACCGGGAAACCGACCGCCATCGCCGACCTGGGCTCGCTGAGTGGTGACCTCGACCGTCTGGCGAGAGGCCGCAAGGCGCGTGTGAAGATGCAGGTCGAGGTATTTGGCGATGACTCGCCTGGCGTCGTGTTTGAAGGCACGTATATTGTGCTACCCGCGAAACCGTTTGGCGCGTATGAAGAGGGCGGAAATGAGGAAGAGTAGCTGGACATATCCAACTACTCGATGAAGGCATCCGCTGGTAGTTTAAAGCGTTGTGTAAGCGCTTTAATATGATTAACCGTTAGTGCTCTGCGGCCATTTAAGATGTTGCTGACGTTCGATTTAGAACCAAGTTCGTTGGCAAGATCTGCTGCTTTGAGACCGTATTGATCCATGAGCGTTCGCAATACTGAAACGCCAGGGGGCGTTTTCTCCAGGTGTTGGTTGAGTGCTTTGAATTGCGGCGCATGTTTTTCGTATTCACTGATTCGGGCACAGAGTAATTCAAATAGTGGGTTTTCAAGATCGTCGTGGTCGACCAGAAACTCCACTAGCGCTAGTGCCCTGCGATACTCATTGTCATTTCGGTCTTCCCCCATCAGTGGGACGCTTTTTACCGCATCGCTGAAGGTATCAACGATCTTTTTTGCGCTGGTTGCATCCATCTGACGATGAGTTCTCATTCTTTATTACCCCGATAATATGCGGTCAGTTTGTCATATTCGGCATGGGAAACGATATGTTTCACAAATATCTTATGTAACCTGAAATCTATGTAGGAAATGAGTCTCAGGCTGTTACCAGAAACATCAATCACCCACCATTTATCTCTGTACTTAAAATTATCCAGTGAAGGAATATACAGCTTCATCTCTTCTGGCTGAGTGAATGTTTTTTTCTCCAGAACATTCAGCAACTCAGTGAGAGCAAGCTCATGGTTTGGATACATGAGCATCGCTTCATTGAACGGTTTTCGGCTGATAACATGCACAATGTAGTTCCATTACAAAGTTTTCAACCTGAAAACAATTTAGCGCAACGTTATCCAGTTTTCAAGTTGAAAACAAAATTGAATTTTAGGTCATTTTGCCTGTTGATGGACTTACAACACGCCAGGCCACATCTCGTATGGCGCTTCGTGCCGCCTGGCTCACACCTCCGAGCTGGAAAAAGCCATGAATGACACCGAGATAGCACTGGCAAGTGCATTCCACACCCTGCTCCTGGAACCGTTGATACAGGGCCTCGCCTTCATCTCGCAGTGGGTCGAATTCAGCTGTAATGATGTGCGTGGATGGCAGACCGGCGAAGTCCTCACGCCAGAGCGGACTGGCTTCAGGATGCAGTGGATCGGTTCGCGGCATATACATCTCGTAGCCCGACAGCAGCGTGTCGCGGGTGATAATGTAATCCTGTCCATTATGGTCATAGCTCGCAAACCTGGCGGTTGCGTCCAGCATCGGGTAGATCAACATAAGCTGCGCAGGTTGCCATTGACGGGCGGCTTTCAGGCGTAGCGCGGTGACCAGCGCCAGATGCCCACCCGCGCTGTCACCGGCAAGCGTAATGTTCTCGCGATCTATCCCCAGTTTCTGGGCATATTTCCAGATAGTATTGGCTCCAGTTTCGGCATCGTTATGTGCGGCCGGGAAGGTGTGCTCTGGTGCAAGTCGGTACTGCGCCGCAATCACGCGACAACGGCTGTAAAAAGCTAACTGCCTTAACTGGTTATCGTGGGTGGCAAAACCACCGCTGACAAAGCAGCCGCCGTGATAATAGATAACGCAGGGGAGATTTCCTGTGCTGCCCCGCGGCGAAACAACGCGAAACGTCATGGCATCGAGTTCAATATCTTCAACTTGTACGCGTGTTTCAGTTTCTCCTGCCAGTGTCGTGCTGGCGATGTAGCCCGCCCTCCGGTCATCAATATTCTGTTCGCGAGAAGAGGGGCGTCCCGCCGCGATAAATTCCTCCACTAACTGCGCAATCCCGCTTTCCAGTGCCATTTTTCATTGCCTTTATCTGTATGGATATACAGTTTTATAACCCGATTTGGTACGAATGAAAATGGGAAAATTGGGCTGCGTACGATTCTGGAAAGCGGCTCGCAAAAATAAAAATCGTTCGCGTAATAACTATTTTCTCGTCAGTCTCAGGTGTATGTTGTTTGAAAAATAAGCGCGAATGATATACTGGAGGTATATGTGAGTATGATGGCTGGGATGGATATGGGCAGAATTTTACTCGATTTATCAGACGACGTGATTAAACGGCTTGACGATCTCAAGGTGCAACGCAACCTACCTCGTGCAGAACTCTTGCGGGAGGCCGTTGAGCAGTATCTGGAAAGACAGGATCGGGCTGAAACCACAATTTCGAAAGCATTGGGGCTCTGGCAAGGCTGTGAGGAAGATGGCGTTGAATACCAACGTAAACTTCGTGAGGAATGGTAATGGTCAAAGGGTCTGCGCTTTTTGATACCAATATCCTCATCGACCTGTTTAGCGGGCGAAGTGAAGCAAAACTGGCGATAGAAACATGGCCGCCACAGAACGCAATCAGTCTCATTACCTGGATGGAGGTGATGGTAGGTGCAAAAAAATACCATCAGGAGACCCGTACTCGCATTGCGCTAGGCGCTTTTAACATTATTGGAGTTTCACAGGATATTGCTGAGCGAAGCGTGAATATCAGGCAAGAATACGGGATGAAATTGCCGGATGCCATTATCCTGGCTACTGCGCAGATTCATCATCTGACACTGGTTACGCGTAATACCAAAGATTTTGCAAGCATATCCGGTGTGGTCACACCGTATACGTTATAGTCCGGGCGACCAGTGTCGCCCGGCAGTACTGGGGTTTTACTCCCCTTCACCCGGGAATAAGAACGGGTTGATGGAGCTGCGGGCAAAGCCTTCTTGCTCCATGTGGGCGTCCAGCATCAGTGACGCGAGGTCGTCGGCCACGGCCTCGACTTTCGGGTCTTTTTCCTGGTAGAGAATCTTCAGGTAAGTCCCGCAGTCGCCGCAGCTTTCGGCTTTAATTGCCGCCTGCTCGTTATCCAGCGACCAGTAGTTCAAGTCACGGCTCTGTTCGCAGTTGCTGCACTTCACGCGCACCACGTGCCACTCGGTTTCGCACAGGTTGCAGTGCAAATAACGCAGCCCCTGAGTCGTACCGATTTGCACTATGCTGGAGACCGGCATCGAACCACATACCGGGCAGAACTGACGCTGTTCACCGTACTCAGCGCGCGCTTTGCCGGGGATCAGACTTGCCATCTGCGCCCAGTAGAGCGACAGAGCGGCCCAAATGAACGGGGCTTTATCGCTACTGACGGAGGCAAAATCTGAGGCAAACAGCGCGCTTGCCATCAGCTCCAGCTCCTGCTCTGAGGCTTTTTCCAGATTCTCGATCACCGCCAGTGCAGGGCCGCTCATTTCTGGCTTCAGCTCAGCAATTAACGATTGCAGCAGTTTTTGCCAGTGCTTGTCACGTGGCAGGACGTGGATATCCAGCGGCGGCTTGCCCTGATCGTTCGCTTCTTTGATACGAGCGGTCAGATCCATCTGCAGCGGATGATCGTACAGTACCACTTCCTGTGCGTGGGCGATCAGCGCGGCAAAGCGCAGATAATCGCCCAGCGGGTTGTTTTCGGCCAGCTCGCGCAGACGTTCAGCACGACGGTTATACAAATTTTTGAGTCTGGGGAACAATAACGGCGGAATCATATCCGCCGTGCGTTTCTCGCTCGAACCCAGCTCATCTTGCGGGATTATGCGAATACTCATTCAGATGACTTTTCCTGTTTCTGGCGGACTTCACGGTACCAGCGCGGGTGATGTTTCTTCGCCCACGATTTAGTAACCCATCCCTCCACCATCGCGGTAATGGTGCCTTTCACCCAAAGGGCGGCGTAAATGTGCACCATGATAACCACAATTAACGCTACTGCGGCAAATGAATGCAGCATTAACGCGAATCGGATCACCGGGATTGAGAAAGCAGGCGCAAAATACGGACGCCAGATGATCACTCCGCTCACCAGTAACAGCACCAGGAAGATAATCGCCGCCCAGAATACGCATTTCTGGCCGAAGTTATAACGTCCCGTGTCACCTACTTCCTCGTTGACGACAATCTTACGAATATTCTTCGCCCAAAAGATATCATCCCGATTGATTAGATTGTGGTGCCAGTAACGGAAAAACATGATGATAAAAGAGGCAAACATGATCACGCCGACAAACGGGTGCACAATTCGCGCCAGTTGCGGCGTGCCCATGATGTGCATCAGCCAGTTAAAAGACGGGAAGAGAAAACCCATCCCGCTCACTGCCGCCAGAATAAAGCAGAAGGCGGTTATCCAGTGGTTGATGCGTTCCGGCGCCGTGTAGCGCACGATGGTGTCACGTCGTTTCATTTGCGCACCTCGTCTTTCTCTTCATGCAGATTGTCTTCTTCCTCTTCCGCACGGTTTGGACCCACACCGACGTAGTGGAAGATACTGGCCGCAAACGTCGCTGCGAAGCCGACCGCTGCCAACGGTTTCCAGATGCCTTTCCAGAACTTCACGGTGGCGCTGATTTCCGGGTTCTCCGGCAGACCGTGGTACAGATTCGGCTTGTCGGCATGGTGCAATACGTACATTACGTGCGTACCGCCAACGCCTGCCGGATCGTACAGACCCGCGTTATCGTAACCACGCGTTTTCAGCTCCGCCACGCGCTCACCGGCCAGGGTTTTCATCGACTCTTTGGTGCCGAAATGAATCGCCCCGGTTGGGCAGGTTTTCACGCAGGCCGGTTCTTGCCCGACCACTACACGGTCGACGCACAGCGTACATTTGTACACGCGGTTGTCTTCCGGGTTGAGGCGCGGCACATCGAACGGACAGCCAGCAATGCAGTAGCCGCAGCCGATGCACTGCTCGGACTGGAAGTCGACGATACCGTTGGCATACTGAATGATTGCGCCTTCAGCCGGGCACGCCTTCAGGCAGCCCGGATCGGCGCAGTGCATACAACCATCCTTACGGATCAGCCACTCAAGTTTGTCGTTCTGTTCCACTTCCGAGAAGCGCATCACCGTCCAGGATTTCGCGGTCAAATCAGCCGGGTTGTCATACACCCCAACGTTGTTGCCCACTTCATCACGGATGTCGTTCCACTCGGAACACGCCACCTGACAGGCTTTACAGCCGATGCAGGTAGTGACGTCGATAAGTTTCGCCACCTCTTCCTGGTGATCCCGCGCCTGAGGCGCGGGGGTGAAACCGTTAGTGGCGGATCGACGAATGATGTCTTGCGATTGATAAGCCATAGGTCGTCTCCGTTACACCTTTTCCACGTTCACGAGGAAGGACTTAAATTCCGGCGTCTGCGTATTCGCATCACCAACGAATGGCGTTAACGTGTTAGCGATAAAGCCTTTTTTCGCCACACCTTCGTAGCCCCAGTGAATCGGAATACCGATAGTGTCGATATCCTTACCGTTAGCCTTCAACGTGCGAATACGTTTGGTCACCACTGCTTTGGCTTTAATATAGCCGCGGTTAGAGGAGACTTTGACGGTATCACCATGAGAGATACCGAGCTTATTCGCCAGCTTCTCGCCAATTTCCACAAACTGTTCCGGCTGGGCGATAGCGTTTAGCAGCGCATGCTTGGTCCAGTAGTGGAAGTGCTCGGTCAGACGATAGGTTGTACCGACATACGGGAATTTATCCGCTTTACCCAGCGCCTCCGCGTCACCTTTAAAGATACGCGCGGCAGGGTTAGAGATAACGTTCGGGTGCAGCGGGTTAGTGCCGAGCGGCGTTTCAAACGGCTCGTAGTGTTCCGGGAACGGCCCTTCCGCCATCTTATCGATAGCAAACAAGCGTCCCATCCCTTCCGGCTGCATGATGAACGGCCCGACGTCAGTACCCGGTGCGGCGGCGCTGTAGTCTGGAATATCCATCCCGCTCCATTTCGCGCCATCCCATTTCAGGATCTGACGTTTCGGATCCCACGGATTCCCCTGCGGGTCTGCGGAAGCACGGTTATAAAGAATGCGGCGGTTAAGCGGCCACGCCCAGGCCCAACCCAGCGTATTGCCAAGGCCCGACGGGTCGGCGTTATCGCGACGCGCCATCATGTTGCCTTCCGGCGTCCAGCTACCGGCAAAAATCCAGCAGCCGCTGGAGGTCGTGCCGTCATCGCGCAGTTGGGCGAACGAGCTGAGCTGTTGGCCTTTCTTGACGATTACCGCGCCGGTTGCCGGGTCGGTAATATCAGCCAGCGCTTTACCGTTACTCTCCATCGCCACTTCTTCCGAAGCCGGCTCATGCGGTGTGGAGTAGTTCCAGGTCATGCTCAGCACCTGTTCCGGGTTTGCACCACCTTGTTCGGCATACATCTTGCGCAGGCGCAGGAAGATACCGGCGAGGATTTCGCCATCGGTTGCGGCAATCCCTGGGGCATCCGCGCCTTTCCAGTGCCACTGCAGCCAGCGACCAGAGTTGACGATCGAACCGTTCTCCTCGGCGAAGCAGGTGGACGGCAGACGGAATACTTCGGTCTGGATTTTTGACGGATCAACATCGTTCGACTCACCATGGTTCTGCCAGAAGGTGGAGGTCTCTGTGTTGAGCGGGTCGATAGTGATCAGATACTTCAGTTTGGACAGTGAAGCCACAACCTTGTTTTTGTTCGGGAATGAGGCGACCGGGTTAAAGCCCTGGCAGATATAGCCATTCACTTTGCCCTGGTTCATCATCTCGAAGTACTGCAGGACGTCGTACCCTTTATCCCACTTCGGCAGCCAGTCGAAGCCCCAGCTATTTTCTGCTGTCGCTTTATCGCCAAAGAAGGCTTTCATCATCGAAACGAAGAATTTCGGGTAGTTGCCCCAGTAGTTTACCTGACCTTCCAGCAATGGTTTTGGCGTGTTGGCGGCAAGGTAGGTTTGCAGGTCGGTCTGTTTTTCGCTTGGCAGCGTCAGATAACCCGGCAGACTCTGTGACAGCAGACCAAGGTCGGTCAGTCCCTGAATGTTGGAGTGACCACGCAGGGCGTTAACACCGCCGCCGGCCATGCCCATGTTGCCGAGGAGCAACTGGATCATCGCCATCGTACGGATGTTCTGCGCACCAACGGAGTGCTGCGTCCAGCCCAGCGCGTACAGGAATGATGCGGTTTTGTCTTTCGCGCTGGTTTCTGCGATGTATTCACAGACCTTCAGGAAATCGGCCTTCGGCGTACCGCAGATATTCTCTACGACCTCCGGTGTATAGCGGGAAACGTGCTGTTTGAGCAGGTTCCATACACAGCGTGGATGTTGCAGAGTCACATCGCGTTTGGCGAAGCCGTTTTCATCCAGCTCATAGTTCCAACTGGTTTTGTCATACTTGCGTTTGTCCGCGTCGTAGCCGGTAAACAGGCCATCTTCGAAGCCAAAATCCTCGCGCACGATCAGGCTGGCGTTGGTATAGGCCTCGGTATATTCGCGGTTGAATTTTTCGTTATTCAGCAGGTACAGCATGACGCCTGACAGGAAGGCAATGTCAGTACCGGA
Source organism: Citrobacter sp. wls714 (assembly GCF_005281025.1). Lineage (NCBI taxonomy): Bacteria > Pseudomonadati > Pseudomonadota > Gammaproteobacteria > Enterobacterales > Enterobacteriaceae > Citrobacter > Citrobacter sp. wls714. The sequence goes on from NZ_SZWZ01000026.1 coordinate 46,214, forward strand.
ACGAATTGGGGCATAGAAATCAGCCACCGCTGCGGTTCGCGTAAAGCGAGGATCGATGACAATCAGCTTAGCGCCGTTGTGAATTTTCGCTTCCATCGCCCAGCGGAACCCGACCGGGTGAGCTTCAGCGGCGTTACCGCCCATCACCACAACGAGGTTGGCGTTTTTAATGTCGACCCAGTGGTTGGTCATCGCACCGCGACCAAATGTTGGAGCAAGACTTGCTACCGTTGGTCCGTGTCAGACACGCGCCTGGTTGTCGACCGCGAGCATACCCAGCGCGCGGGAGAATTTTTGCGTCAAATAGCCGGTTTCGTTACTGGAAGCGGATGCACACAGCATCCCGGTGGAAAGCCAGCGGTTAACGGTTACGCCTTCGGCGTTTTGTGCAACGTAGTTAGCGTCGCGGTCTTCTTTCATCAGCTTAGCGATGCGGTCGAATGCCTCATCCCAGCTAATTTGCTGCCACTTATCTGAGCCTGGTGCGCGGTATTCCGGGAATTTCAAACGGCTTTCAGAGTGGATGAAGTCCACAAGACCTGCGCCTTTCGGGCACAGTGCGCCGCGGTTCACCGGGTGATCCGGGTCCCCTTCAATATGGAAGATGGATGCTTTGGCGTTTTTTGCTCCGTCACCGAGGCTGTACATCAACAGTCCACAGCCAACGGAACAGTAGGTGCAGGTGTTACGGGTTTCGCGGGTGCGCAGCAGTTTATATTGCCGTGTTTCCGCGAGCGCTACGCCGGGTGCAAAGCCCAGTGCCGCTGCCGTGGTGCCTGCCATACCGCCAGCGCAGATCTTAAAGAACTGCCTTCTGCTGACCTGCATGGTTTGCTCCTTGTTTCGACATTGTCACGTTCCCTTCGCATTTCTGCCATGCCAACGCGTGGGAAGTGGTTGTTATTTTTCTTTGCGGACGGGACCGCAAAGGTCCAGAATTGGGTGAATTTCCCTCCGTCCAGGAGGGATTTGTAAAGAATACCACAATGTTGGTACGCGTGTTCCAATATGGTTAAAAGAAAGTGAATAAGATTATTCAAGAAAACATTAAGAATGTGACATCTACGACAGGATCGCGCCAATTGACTCTCTGGAAGCGCGAGGATTTACAACATCCTCAGCCTGATGAAGTCGCTGAAGAAGTGCCTGTTGCGCTGGTCTATAACGGAATTTCACACGTGGTGATGATGGCGTCACCGAAAGATCTTGAGCATTTCGCGATGGGTTTTTCACTTTCTGAAGGCATTATTGAGTCCCCGCAGGATATTTACGGGATGGACGTGGTTCCTTCCTGCAACGGATTAGAAGTTCAGGTTGAGCTGTCCAGCCGTCGTTTTATGGGATTGAAGGAACGTCGTCGCGCGTTGGCCGGGCGCACCGGTTGTGGTGTTTGCGGCGTGGAGCAGCTCAATGATATTGGCAAGCCGGTCCAGCCGCTGCCGTTTACCCAGACATTCGATCTGGCGAATCTTGATAACGCTTTACGACATCTCAATGATTTTCAACCCGTGGGTCAACTGACAGGCTGCACGCACGCGGCGGCATGGGTGCAGCCTGCAGGTCATCTGGCGGGCGGACATGAAGACGTTGGGCGTCATGTCGCGCTGGATAAACTGCTGGGGCGTCGGGCGCTCGAAGGGGAAACCTGGCAACAGGGTGCGGTATTAGTCTCCAGCCGCGCCAGCTATGAGATGGTGCAGAAGTCGGCAATGTGCGGCGTGGAGATCCTGTTTGCCGTTTCTGCGGCGACAACGCTCGCTGTGGAAGTTGCCGAACGCTGTAACCTGACGCTGGTGGGTTTTTGCAAACCAGGCAGGGCGACGATCTATACGCATCCGGAGCGTCTGATCGCGAAGTGACGCCACCAGGCGGCCAGGATACTCCCTGAAAATGCCAGTTCCATTATTACGGCAACGGGCGAGCCGACAATCACATTGTTCAGTAGCCAACACAGGCTGCCGCACAATGTGTATCCGCGTAATTTCCCGCTGCGTTTTTGAAACGACGCAAAGGTCATCAGCAGGCTTCCCATCAGCGGCAAAATACTCGACAGATTTTGCCAAAGATAAACGCTACACATCAGCGACCCCAGCATAAATCCCCACATCGCCCAGCGGTGAAACGTGACGATGGCCGTCGCGTAGCGGCATGCGGCAATGATCATTAACCCAGCCGCAGCGTGTTGATCCAAAAGATAGAAATGGATAGCCAACAGGGAAGTGGAACTGGTGAGCAGAGATAAGGTGATAGCCCGGCGCTGAAAATGAAAAGCGGAAATATCCAGCAAAAAGCTGATGCCAGCCAGAATCTGAGAGAGGAGAAATGCGTTCATAATGTGCGCCAACAATTGAAGAGTGACGGGACAATAATCGACGCATCAACGTAAGGCGTTAACCTTTGTTAAGACGCTGGCGAATACGAGACAGGCTAACGGGAGTAATGCCGATATAGTTGGCGAGATCGCGCTGAGTGAGTTGCGACTCCCAGTCCGGGAAGTGTGTTTGTACGTACTGGTAGCGTTGCTCTGGGGTATTGAACAGCAGCATTTGTTCTTTTTTCTCTTTGTAGATCAATTGCTGAATCAGTAGCTGGGTCTTAATATCCTGATTTTCCGGCGCATCCAGCAAAGCCAAAGAAATTTCACTGGTTTCTCCTGCGGTAATCATTTGCAGACTGTAATCAGCAGGCGTTTTGGTCAGCCAGTTCAGGTACAGAAAGCAGTATTCCCCGGCAAAGTAAAACTCTTTAACCCTTTCTACGCCGTTGTTTGCGTGGTACACCGCACGTGCAACGCCATGATGTAAAAGATGAATTTTACTTTGTGCCTCGCCCTGACGAAGCAACCAACTGCCAGCCGGTTGCGCTTTTCTTCTGCTACCTGCGAACCATTGTTGTTCGTGATTAAGCGCCATTTTATTTCTCAAATAATTTGAATAAGACAGGCAAATCCTTCCGCTTTTAGTTGTTCGAGTATCAGCCTATTATTTATCACATCAAGGCACGGTGCCTTACTCAAACAACTAAGTTAAAGGGTTTATATCATGAAAAGCATCAAAACTTTTGTCGCAGTTATCGCTCTGGCTACTTCTTTTGGTTCATTCGCTGCTCAGACTGTTACCGCAACCGGTTCTACACTGGAAAGCGCTGAAGCAAACATTGCCGCTCAGGCTGAACGTGCAGGCGCCAGCGATTATAAAATCACCCAGGCTTACACCGGTAACCGCGTGCACATGACCGCTGAACTGCTGAAATAAGATACCTTAGTACTGTAGAAAGAGCGCCTTTGAGGCGCTTTTTTCATTTCCGGCATTCACTGCCCGAGCAATGCGATAAACGCTTTATAGTCTTTCAACCCTGCAATAATCTCTGCCGGGTGGCTGCTCAACACGCTGGATAAATAACTGAAGATTTTTAGTTCATGTCGCGCTTCGGCAGCGGCACAGGCGATCAGCACATGGCTGACCGGTTCGTTATTCACCAAAATAGGTTGCGCGAGGGTGATAAAGAAACCACGAAAGCGACGCTCCTGTTCACTCCAGCAATGAGGAATCGCCAGACGATTCACTATCAGGTTTTCACCTTCATGTTCCCGGGCGCAAATGCGTAGCGCTTCGTCTTCGGTGATGTGGCCCTGTGCCACAAGCTGGCCGCAGATCCGGCCAATGATGCTCTGCCAGCTTTCGCCACTCGTATTGGCGTAATGAAAACTGCCCTGCTGTAAAAAGAATCGTTCGGGCTGCTGGCGTATAAAGGCCGTTGCGAGGAAGTGTTTTATCTGCTCGGTACCCGCCGCGGTGATAATGTTTTTGATAGTTAATGTATTTTTTAGAGATTCATCAAGCAGATAGTGGCTATTATTGATGATTAACAGCGGGGTGATTTCTTCACTGATGGCGCTGACCTCACTCGTATTTCGCGCAATGATCACCCGACAATTCAGTACGTCTCTCTCAATGGCCTGTTGGTTAACAGTGGCGATAGCATTCTGGTCGGATAACAAAATGATCGGCTGACGCTCGTTTTGGTGCCGCTCCAGCGCACAGGCGAAGTAAAGTCCGATGAGATCGCTATCGAACAGCGGAATATCCAGTTTTTCGCGCAACAGGGCGATAAAACGCAGACTCAAATCGAAAGCGGCAGGCCAGGTAGACTTCAGGTTATGCATACTGCTCTGGCGATGTTCCGGTACCCAGACTGGGGCAGAGACGCATCGCAGCAGGTGGCCGGTAATATTATCAACCAGTTGGCTATCGATAACGTTCAACGCGGCGATGCCGGGAACACTTTTTAATAACGAAGTCACCGTCCCGGTCGAGATGGTCATGGCCTGCCGTTGTCTGATTTCCAGAAGGCCGATCAGTGTTCTGAAGGCGTTCTCACCCAGGTAAACACCTCCTTGTTCCACTGCGTTTTTCAGTGATGCATACCGACACTCCGGCCATGATCCGCTGAGCTGATTACGCAGGGCGTAGACTGCCAGCACCAGGCTTGCCAGGTACTCTCCCGAGATGAGCGGAAATTCATTAAGGTTTTCACATGCTGCATTGAGCCTGTCGATATTGTTGCGGGTAATACCCGGCAGCGGAATCAACAGCGGATCTTTTTTCAGCAGATTCGCCAGCAGGATAATGCGCTTTTCTTCCGGTTCATCAATGAAATGACCGACGCCTGGGCGGCTGGCAAGACAAAAGGCGCGCTCATAGCGTTGTTTGAGACGCGGCAGCCTGTCGGCAACCCAGGTTTCGGGTAAATTCAGCGTCGAGGCGAGCTGAAGGCGGGGGGTAAAAGGGTTCAGCAATAATATCGCCAGCAGTCGGTCATCATTATCATGGCGTTGCAGAAGCTGAAAATAACCGCGCCTGTCGACGATATCCAACTGATATCCCGCACTGCCCCCTGGCTGGATGCGGGCCTTACCGCTGAGCGTAAAATTGAGGTAGTCAAGATCGCGCAGGATGGTTCTGCCCGAAACGCCAGTTTGCCGCGCCAACTCGCCCAACGAATACGGCTGCTGTTCGAGGAGATCGACAATTTTCAACTGGCGTTCACTGAGCATCAGATTGACTCGCGAAAATCGGTGAAGGCTTTAACGTTATCCGCCGTCAGCGAGACCAGCAGCTCGCGGACCAGAGTGAACAGCGCGTCATAATCTTTCGCCGAAATCATACCGCTATTGGCGTGCAGATAGCGGGTCGGCAGGCACAGCGCCGCCACCGGACGACCGCCGCCCATCACATTATAGCGTCCGCCGTCCGTCGCACCGGTTTTCATGGTGCAGAACTGTAAAGGAGCCCCGCTGCGCTTAGCGCTCTCTTTCAACGCGGCAACCAGTCGCTGATTGGGAAAGTAGCGCTTATCAAACAGCATCAGCCCCGGACCATCGCCGAGCTTCAGCGGATATTTGATGCTATCAATGCCGGGAACGTCGCCCGCCACCGCCGTATCCAGCACGATAACCACGTCGGGTTTGATATGCTCCGCCGAGGTTTGCGCCCCGCGCAGCCCGACCTCTTCTTCCACGCTGCCGACGCCGTACAGGATGATCTCCGGGTTATCCACTGCCTGTAATAGCTCCGCCATCAGGGCGCAGCCGACGCGGTTATCCAACGCTTTGCCGACGATTTTATCATCGCCCCAGCGGGCGAAATTGGCCACCGGACTGATGAAATCGCCGACCGTAACTCCCTGTTTTTCTACCTCTTCACGACTGTTCGCGCCAATATCAATGAACATCTCATCAAAAGAGAGCGGCTGCTGTTTTTGTTTCTCCGTGAGGGCATGTGGCGCAACGGAGCCGATCACGCCGGGTATTTTAGCCCCCGTGCGAGTGCGAACAGTGACCCGATGGTTAAGCATCGACTGGTTCCACCAGCCGCCGATGGTGGTAAAGCGGATAAAACCGCCCTCGTCGATATGCGTCACCATAAAGCCGACTTCATCCATGTGCCCGACGATGGCCACTTTCGGCCCGCGCTCACCTTTGCGGGCGACAAAACTGCCGAGGCCGTCAAAGGTGATTTCATCGACGCCGGATTCCAGCGCATTAATGAGAACGGAGCGAACTTCCTGCTCATCGCCGCTGACGGCGCTGGCTTCGCATAACTGCTGTAGTAACTCAATGTTCATGGGCAAGCTCCTGCTGCGCGGCTTTACGTTTCAGCCACAATCCTTTCAGGATGATAATTAACGAAATGTTCAGCGCCAGACCGATAGCCAGCACCAGATAAAATGACCCCACTGGCGACATCAGGCCAATCAGTGGATCAAAGATACCTAACCCCGGCGCGAGCCGTTTGATTCCGAAGGCGATCACCAGCATGCCGGTAATACCGCCGGAGAGCGTATTGGCAGTAATCATCGGCAGCGGCGCGGCCAGCGCGTAAGGAATAGCCGGTTCGGTGGCGACGGTTGCCCCCACCACAATCGCGCTGCTGGCGGCTGCCTTCTCCTGCTGGGTAAACAGTTTTGGCGCTAAATAGGTAGCGATACCTGCTGCGACGGGCGGCATCAGCGCCACCACGCCGACGATGGCGTACCAGTCATAGATATGTTTTTCCAGCAGCGAGAAACAGAAGAACCACGCGGTTTTGTTGATTGGCCCGCCCATATCAAACGCCAGCATCGCGCCGACGAGAAAGGCTGCGCCCATTTTCATTGATGGCGGAATGGTGTTCAGGAAGTGCAGCAGGCCGCTCATGATATCGGACATCACCGGGCCGATGACGTAATAAGTCAGTACGCCAAACACCAGCAGTGTGACAAACGGGATCAGCATCGAGCCGAGCAGCGGCTGGAGCGCTTTGCCGAGGCGCACCTTGCGAAACCACAAGACGAAGTAGCCGATTGCCAGCCCCAGCACGACCGCGCCGAGAAATCCCGCGCCGGATTGCGTCCCCAGTAGCCCTTTATCGTTCGCCAGATAGCACACGAGGAACGCCGGGGCGAACGCCGGTTTATCGGCAATAGACCAGGCGATGTACGCGCCCATTATGGGGATCATAAAGGTGAAGCCCAGATAGCCGATGGATTCGACGATCCAGGTAAACGACGGCGCGCCCTTTGACATGTCGGTATAGGGCAAACCGAACTGCACTAGCATATTGGCGATGGCGACCAGAATACCGCCGCCGATAACAAACGGCAGCGCGGCGGAGACGCCCGCCATCAGGTGACTCATCACGCTACCCTGCTGCACATCCTGTTTGCCCAGCTTTACGCCGCTATCGGCGGTAAACAGCTGCGAATGTGAAGGCAACTGCGTAAAAATCTGGTCGATATTTTTCAGCGCCTGAGAAATGGCGATTTCATAGACCTTTTTCCCGGCGAAGCGCGCGCGGTCTTCACCGCTTAAGCCGCGCCCTGTTGCCAGAATCACGTAATCCGCGGCGGCAATCTCTTCACTGGTCAGACGGTTTTCCACGCCGCTTGAACCCTGGGTTTCGACTTTAATGGTATGGCCGAGCGAACGCGCTTTTTGCTCCAGCGCTTCCGCCACCATATAGGTGTGGGCGATTCCCGCAGGACAGTTGGTGATCGCCACTAAACGCAAGGATGACTCCATAGCCGCTTCCTTATGAGGTTAAGGTCTGATTGAGCAGGGCAAGCACCTGACCGACGTCGCCCTGTTTCAGCTGGTTGATGAAATCCTGATGGATAATTTTGCGGCACAGGGTACCGATGATTTTGACCTGATCATCCTCACCGGTTTGCGGCACGCCGAGGCAAATCCAGCAGTTGACGTCTTCGCCGTCGCTGGCTTTCCAGTCCACGTTTTCTGATTTACGTGCGAACAGGACGAAGGGCTGCCTGATGCAGGCGCTTTTGCCGTGTGGGACGGCAATGCCCGAACCAAAGCCGGTGGAGTGCAGCTTTTCGCGCAGCAGCAGCGTTTGCAAAAACTGATGACGATCGCTGACGTAGCCGTTATCAAAAGCGATATTCGCCAGCTGTTTGAGGATGGAATAAACGCTATTTCCCTGAATATTCAGGTCAATGCAGTTAGCTGTAAGGGCTGCCATGGTGAGACTCCGTTAAAACCTGTTTCATACGATTTTAACGGTGAGGCGATGAAGAGATGAGCGGCAATATGTCAGCGTGCAGTGACATTTTGAGGCCGAGTTAGCGCGTGGTTTTGTGGGGTAAAACACACAATGCTACAGGCGATTACCCTGATGAATATTTCGTCAGGGTAGTTATATTATTAGTGTATTCCCGCCATCCTCAACAGCGCCGTCACCACGGCCGCAGCAATGATTACCACGATCAACGGCATTTTACGCCAGGCGAGAAAGACCGCGAAGCCAACCCCAAGAACGCGCGCCATTCCAGCAAAGTGTTCACCTTCATAAAAAGTAGTCGCCAGCGCGACGGAGAACAGCAATACCGTTGCGGCATCAGAAAGCAGCGCCTGCGAGCGTTCTGAAAACGCTAAACGGCTCCCAAGCTTCGCTCCCCCTAAACGCATTAAATACGTTCCCAGAGATAACATGGCGATACCAACGATAAACAGCGTCATGTTGCCCATTATTTTTTCCTCGTCAGTAAGCCAAACAGTGAGAGCAGAACCGGTAAACCCACCGGCGCAAAGGGAATGGCGGCAAGCGACAGCGCGGCACCGCTACAGGCGCGGATTAGCGTGGTGCGGTTTTTAAAGGCCGGGACCACTAAGGCCAACAAAATGGCAGGGAAAACGGCATCCAGACCGATGGTTTCTGGGGCCGGGAGCAGTTTGCCGACACCTGCGCCAATCAGCGTGCCAATCGGCCAGAATAGGGCGACGCCCAGACCGCATAGCCAGTAGGCGGCTTTACGCTGTTCCGGCGTTTTTTGCGACAGGCCAAACACCACGCTTTCGTCGTTCATGATATGGCAGCCGAGGAGGCTGGCGGCACGAGAGCCCACCAGGTCACGCACCGTAACGCCAAAAGGTACGTGTCGGGCGTTCACCAGTAAACCGGCAGCCGCAGCCGCCAGTGGGTTACCGCCGCTGGCGACGATGCCGATAAACATAAACTCGGATGCGCCCGCCAGCACCGTAATAGAAAGCACAAACGGTACCCACAGCGGGAAACCGTAGGCCATCGCCAGCGAGCCATATGACATGCCGACAACGCCGACGGCCAGACAGACGAGAAATATTGCTTTCAGCGTGTCGCCTTTGAGACAGAAAAAATAATGTTTCATACCATTTTAGCCATATCGAACGAATTTCCATTATAATGAACGCAACCATTTAGCTTTACAAGTCGAACGATTCGTTCGATATAAAAAACATGGAGTCGTGAATGACCCAGCCCATCAGTATGATCGCGAAAAGCCTGGTGCGTGAACGTCAGCGCACCGGTTTGTCACTGGCAGAGATTGCCCGCCGCGCGGGGATTGCAAAATCGACGCTCTCACAGTTGGAAGCGGGTAATGGCAATCCTAGCCTGGAAACGCTCTGGTCGCTGTGTGTGGCGTTGGATATCCCTTTTGCGCGCCTGCTGGAGCCGCAAGAGCAAAAAACGCAGGTGATTCGCCGCGGCGAAGGGACAAAAGTCGTGGCGGAACAGGCCCACTACCAGGCCATTTTACTGGCCGCCTGCCCACCGGGCGCGCGGCGGGATATCTATCTGCTGCTGACGCAACCGGGCGCGGATCGTATTTCACAGCCGCATCCACCGGGATCGGTTGAACATATTATCGTGACGCAAGGTAAGGCGATGGTGGGATTGACGGAAGCGCCGGAAGAGTTAGGTGAGGGCGACTACATTTGTTACCCCGCCGATCGGGCGCATATCTTTAAAGCACTGGAGCCTGACACCCAGGCGATTCTGGTTTCTGAGCAGAATTGAAATTGCCGGATGGCGCTATCGCTTATCCGGCCTACAAAAAATAAAACCGTGTGCCCGGGAAGCTTGCACCACCGGGCACACGACTTACTGCAGATAGAACACCTCTTTTAGCTCTGCGCTGAGCGGGCTGTTGTCCGGGTTGGCTGGCATTACGTCACGCATATGTTTCCACCAACGCTGGCAAACGTCGGTGCTGGCAACGGCATTCCAGCGCTCCTCGGACTCAATCTCAACGGTGGCGAACAGCAGATTACGCTCCTGATCAAGATAAATCGCGTAGTGATGTGCGCCGTGCTCTTTTAATACGGCTGCCAGCTCAGGCCAAATGGGATTATGACGACGCTGGTACTCAACGTGCGCGTCGGCATTCACCTGCATCACAAACGCTTTGCGGATCATAACGCCTCCAGATACAGCTCGCGGACTTCATCGCGACTGGCGGTGCGTGGGTTACATGGCGCACACGGATCGGCCAATGCTTTATCCAACCAGCCTTCAATATCTTCTTTGGTCACGCCAAGCTGGCTGAAACCGGCTGGAATACCTACCCGCTTGCTCAGGGCGCGAATGGCGTTAATGGCTTCCATGCTTGCCGCTTTATCGCTCATGCCGCGGGTATCGACGCCCATCGCCTGCGCCACGCGGGCAAAGCGAGCCTCGGCGTTTGGGCGGTTAAAGTTTTCGATTACTGGCAGCAGGATGGCATTGCAGACGCCGTGCGGCAGGTTGTGGGTTGCGCCCGGCTGGTGCGCCAGCGCATGCACCAGACCCAGACCGGCGCTGTTAAATGCCATACCCGCCAGATACTGACCAAATGCCATTTGTTCACGGGCTTCGAGGTTATGACCATCGTCAACCGCTTTCGGTAGCCACAGATTGATTAAGCGAATCGCTTCCAGCGCGTTGGCGTCAGTGAGTGGATGCGCGCCGACGGAAACATAGGCTTCCACCGCGTGGGTCAGGGCGTCCATACCGGTTGCGGCGGTAACGGAAGCCGGGATTTCCAGCATCACGCTGGCATCATCCACGGCGATATCCGGGATGATGTTCGGGTCGATGATTACCTCTTTAACCTTGCGAGCAGAGTCGATAATCACCGCATTGCTGGTCATTTCTGCAGCTGTACCGGCGGTGGTATTGATGGCGACCAGCGGAACGCCAGCATTTTTCACTTTGCCCACGCCGGAGTATGCGGTAGAAGGACCCGGGTTGGCGGTCAGGATTTTCACCGCTTTAGCGGTATCGATCGGGCTGCCGCCACCGAAGGCGATAATGTAGTCACATTCTGCGCTCTGATACGCCGCAAAACCTTTCTGCACCAGCTCTTCTGTCGGGTTTGGGAACACCTCATCAAACAGGTGGTAAGACATTTGATGTTCATCCAGCGCGCTAAACAGGCTATCCAGTAGGCCCAGCTTTACCAGTTGACCATCGGTAACGATCAGCGCTTTGCCCCATTGCTTATTCGCCACGAGGTTCACCATATCGGCAATCGCTCCAGCGCCATGCAGGCTAATTTTGGGTAGTGCCAACATAAAGCTCATTACTATTCTCCTTATAATGCTAGTGCGCTTGCCAGTGGAGTCACACCAAAACGTTTGCCGAGTGCGACCAGTTCTTCACGCGTGATGGTCTGCCTCATACCGCCCATCGAATAGATTTTGACTAAAACTTCTGCTGATTTCTCTGCGGTGTCGATCAGACCGAATGCTTCATCGAGGGAGGGGCCGCTGCCGAACACGCCATGGAACGGCCAAAGAACAAGCGAATGCTTCTGCATTTCCTGCGCGGTCGCCTGGCCGATTTCATCCGTACCCGGCACCATCCACGGCAAGATGCCGACGCCATCCGGGAACACCACCAGGCACTCGGTGCTGCCTTCCCACAGTTTGCGGGTCATCAGCGCGGTGTCGTTTTCCAGCACATAGGTCAGGGCGATCAGGTTGGTGGCGTGGCAGTGCATGATCACGCGATCTTTGCCGTTCGTCGCTTTAATACGTTCGCAGTGAGAGAGGAAGTGAGCCGGCAATTCGGAGGTTGGTACCGCTTCGTGGGTCAGACCCCAAAGGATGTGATAGCCCGCGCCGTCGCTGTCCACTTTTACTACGCCTAAATTTGCCGCCGGATCGAGCTGAACGTTACGGAAAAATTTACCCGAGCCGGTGACGATAAAGGACGTATTCGCCAGCAACGGCATAGGCTGACTCAGCGCAATATAGCGCGGTTTTTCGTGAAAGTCGGCGCTAAATGGCGCGATGTCTGCTTCATCCAGCCGCAGCGTCAGGTTGCCGCCGTTACGCTCGTCCCAGCCTTTTAGCCACGCATCAGAAGTGGCTTTGATCATCCCCTGGACGAACCAGGAAGTAGTAATGTTTTGCATCTTCGGTGTTCCTGTTTATTGCCCGAAGGTTATCGGGTCTTACGTAGGCCGGATAAGCGCAGCGCCATCCGGCAATCGTGTTTCATTTATTGCCGGATGGCGATGCGAGGCGTCGTATCCGGTCTACAGATCAGGTGTCGCAATCAGCTACGTTTGCTCAGGATCTCTTTTTCATAGGCGCGAACGCTGTCCAGCCACTGGCTGCCCGCTGGCGTGTCGTGGCGCTGGCAATACATTTCCCAAACGGCCTGCCATGGCAGTGATTTTTGCTCTTCCAGCAGCGCCAGACGTGCGGTGTAGTCGCCGCTGGCTTCGAGCTGACGCAGTTGCTCGGTTGGTTCTAACAACGCGCGCAGCAGGGCTTTTTTCATATTGCGGGTGCCGATAACCCACGCGGCGATGCGGTTAATAGAGGCGTCGAAGAAGTCGAGACCGATGTGTACGCGGTCAAACAGGTTGTGGCGGACGATCTCGCTGGCAATCGCCTGAGTTTCATCATCCAGCAGCACCACGTGATCGCTGTCCCAGCGCACCGGACGGCTGACGTGCAGCAGCAGGCGCGGTACATACAGCATGGCGGCGGAGATTTTGTCGGAAATCACTTCAGTCGGATGGAAGTGACCCGCATCCAGGCACAGCGCGGTCTGGCGGCTGGTGGCGTAGCCCATATAGAACTCGTTGGAGCCGACGGTGTAGCTTTCGGCACCGATGCCAAACAGCTTGCTCTCAACGGCGTCGATATGGTGCGCCGGGTCGAGTTTCTCGCTGATCACTTCGTCCAGTGCTTCCAGCAGGCGCTGGCGCGGCGCTAAACGGTCAACGGTGATATCTTTCATACCGTCCGGGATCCAGATGTTCATCACCGACGGTGTACCCAACTGCTCGCCAAAATACGCCGAGACGCGACGGCTGGCTTTGCAGTGATCGATCCAGAACTGGCGAATGTGGTCATCGGCGTGGGCCAGCGTGAAGCCGTCGGCGCTCAGTGGGTGAGAGAAGCAGGACGGATTGAAATCTAACCCTAACTGGTTTGCTTTCGCCCACTCAACCCAGTTTTTGAAGTGTTCCGGTTTGATTTGGTCGCGGGCAACCGGCGTATCAGATTCCAGATAGATCGCATGCAGGTTCAGACGTTTTGGTCCCGGTATCAGGCTCAGCGCCTGCTCAAGATCGGCACGCAGTTCGGTCGCGTTGCGCGCTTTGCCCGGATAGTTGCCGGTAGCCTGAATTCCGCCAGTGAGCGAGCCTTCCGGGTTTTCGAAACCGGCGACGTCATCGCCCTGCCAGCAGTGCATGGAGACTGGCAGACGATCGAGCTGGCGTAAGGCCGCCTCGACATCAATACCTACCGCGGCGAAACGCAGTTTTGCCAGTTCCCAGGCTTGTTCAAGTTGAGTGGTCATGCGCAAAGCTCCTTTGTCTGTCGTAGTGATTGAAACTGCGCCTGGTAGCGGGCAATTTCACTTTCCGGATTGGGAATGAAGGTGGTCAGGTCGTAGTTGGCGCGCACTACCTGACGGAAATCATCGACGTTGTTAAGCTCGTCCAGCGCCATCAACTGGATGCCGATGTTGCCGAGCGTGGAGGCCTCAATCGGGCCGGACATAACGCGAATACCGCAGGCATCCGCGCACAGCTGATTCAGTAACGCGTTCTGGCAACCGCCACCAACAATGTGCAACTGGCTAAACGCTGCACCACGCAGGTCTGCTAACTCTTGCAGAATGTCGGCATACAGCAGCGCCAGGCTGTCGAAGATGCAGCGCGCCAGTTCGGCGTTTTGCAGTGGAACAGGTTGGCCAGATTCACGACAGGCCGCCTGAATTTCCGCACTCATATCGTCGGGGTTGATAAAGCGATCGTCGTTCGGGTTGATCAGGAACTGGCAGGCTGGCAGCGCTTGCGTTTCGGCGATAAGCGTTGGCAGATCGTCGATCTGGCGCTCTTTTAATACGCGCTGGAGCAGCCATAGTCCCATGATATTTTTCAGTACCCGGTAGCGCCCTTCCGCGCCGCCTTCGTTGGTGATATTCGCCGCCAACGCCGCATCGTTGGTATACGGTGTGCTGCTCTCAAACCCCATCAGCGACCAGGTGCCGGAAGAGAGATACGCGCTGTTTTTATCGGCGAGCGGCGAAGCAATGACCGCGCTGGCCGTGTCGTGACTGGCAACCGCCACGACCGGAATTTGATTTTTCTGCGGGCAAATCCAGTGGCCAATGACGTTCCCCGGATGCGTCGGGCGACCAAACCAGGCTTTGTCTGCCCCGGTCCACGCCAGCAGCGTGTCATCCCAGTCGTCGGTATTGATATTGACTAACTGGGTGGTGGTGGCGTTGGTGTATTCCCAGTTCATTTCACCGGTCAGGCGAAAGCTGAAGTAGTCGGGGATCAGTAGGGCATGCGCTACCTGCGGAATCAGTTCTGGTTGCTGTTCAACCAGCGCGCGCAACTGATACAAGGTGTTAAAGGGCAGAAACTGAATACCGCTACGACGGTAAATTTCATTTTTACCCGGCTGCTTCATCGCCTGCGCCATAATGCCCGTCGTGCGGTTGTCACGGTAAGAAACCGGCAGACCGACGCGCTGACCGGCGTTATCGACCAGCACGTAATCCACCCCCCAGGTATCAATGCCGATGCTGTCTATCCGAATGCCTTCATCGCAGACTTTCTTCAGACCCAGACGAATGTCGTTTTCCAGGCTGTCGATGTCCCAGGTGTCAAAACCGTCCGTTTTTTGCAGGCTGTTAACGAAGCGGTGGATTTCACGTAGCGTCAGGGTGCGGTGTTCACTGTCGTAACGCGCCAGCATTACGCGCCCGCTGGATGCGCCGAGATCGACAGCGACACAATGGCGAAAAGTCATAGCGAGGTCCTTCTGAGTTTTATTGCACTCAGTCTAAGAACCCCCAATAAGGCGTACCTTCTCAACAGTGACAGGCATAATTAGCGGCTGGCAACATGGCAAAGGTGAACGTGATGATGTTCACAGTTTCTACTCATGGGGCGGATTCGGGCAGATGTGACGCCTTCCGCAATTCCCGATCTTTCCCGCCGTATCTTGAAGAATTGACCGTGTTTACGCACTTTGGCGTCAAAAATTTAAGGTGAGGGTAGTAACCCTTAATTACTATTCAGCCATATTCGCTAAACAGGGGGAGCCGTCATGACAGTACTGCATTGCGTAGACTTTTTTCCGACAGGTAAAGCGCCAGTGGCTATTGAACCACGGCTTCCTCAACCCGCATTTCCGGAACATCATCATGATTTTCATGAAATTGTGGTGGTTGAGCATGGTACGGGAATCCATGTGTTCAACGGACAGCCTTACACCATCAGCGGTGGTACGGTGTGTTTCGTCCGCGATCATGACCGGCATTTATATGAGCATACGGACAATTTGTGTCTGACCAATGTCTTGTATCGATCCCCGGATGCGTTTCAATTTTTAGCCGGGCTGAATCAGCTTTTACCTCAGGAACAGAATGGGCAGTATCCATCCCATTGGCGGGTAAACCAGGGGGTATTACAGCAGGTCCGACAGTTGGTGGGGCAAATGGAAGCGCTTGGTGACGGGATGGATACGCCAACGGCAGCAAATCGTGAAATTCTGTTTATGCAGCTACTGGTCGTGTTGCGTAAAAGCAGCCTGATGGCAGCGGCAACCGATAACGACGCGCGGCTTAACCTTCTGATGGCGTGGCTGGAAGATAACTTTGCTGACGAGGTGTGTTGGGAGGCGCTGGCCGAGAAGTTTTCGCTCTCTTTGCGCACACTGCACCGCCAGCTTAAACAACAAACGGGATTGACGCCCCAGCGCTACCTTAACCGTCTGCGGCTTATTAAAGCGAGACATCTGCTTCGCCACAGTGATGACAGCGTGACCGATATCGCGTATCTCTGCGGTTTCGGCGACAGTAATCACTTTTCGACGCTTTTTCGCCGTGAGTTCGAGTGGTCGCCACGCGATATTCGCCAGGGGCGCGATCTCATGGCGGGAAGCAGCCTGCAGTAACGCGAAAGCTATCAACGTTTTTTACCGCCCGTTTGCTGATAATCATACCCTTTCATGCCGGATGGCGGCTGCGCCTTATCCGGCAAGTGTCCAGGTTGAGGTAATGCGGTGGCGAATCAGCTAATCCTTCTGAAATCAGATTTTTTTGCGCATGAGCAGCAGGCTGTTGCCGTGGCTGACCGCTATCCGCAGGATGTCTTTGCGGAGCATACCCATGAATTTTGCGAGCTGGTCCTGGTCTGGCGCGGCAATGGTCTGCATGTCCTTAACGATCGTCCATACCGAATAACCCGTGGCGATCTGTTTTACATTCGCGCCGAAGACAAACATTCCTACACTTCCGTAAACGACCTTGTGTTGCAAAATATCATCTACTGCCCGGAGCGGTTGACGCTGAATGTTGACTGGGAAGGGGCGATCCCCGGATTTAACGGTACGCCGCGGCAGCCGCACTGGCGACTCGGCAGCGTTGGCATGACGCAGGCCCGGCAGGTGATAAGCCAGCTTGAGCATGAAAGTAATCAACGCGATGCGCAGGCTTTTAGCATGGCGGAACTGCTATTCGGGCAACTGGTGACACTCCTTAAACGCCATCGTTATGCCACAGATACGCTCCCGGCAACGTCGAGTGAAACGCTGTTGGATAAACTCATTACCGCGTTAGCCGGGAGCCATGAGCATGCTTTCGCACTGGATAAATTTTGCGAGCGCGAACAGTGCAGCGAGCGCGTTTTGCGCCAGCAGTTTCGTAGCCAGACCGGGATGACCATCAACCAGTATCTCCGCCAGGTGCGGGTCTGCCATGCTCAATATCTGCTCAAGCATAGCCGGTTAATGATTAGTGAGATTTCCATGCGCTGCGGCTTTGAGGACAGTAACTACTTTTCGGTGGTGTTTACGCGGGAAACCGGGATGACGCCGAGCCAGTGGCGTCATCTCAGTACCCAGCATGCTTAGCTGGCCATTCCCAGACCAACAATATTTGCCGCGACGATAATCACCACGCAGCCGAGGCTCAGTACGCTGACCGGACGGCGACCCGCATTCTTCCACTCTTTCAATACCAGACCAACAATCCCACCGCACAGGACATAAAAACTCATGTGCAGCATCCAGCTTACATAGTCATACTGTGCCGGAATACGCGCGTGGCCCCAGGCGTAGAAGAAAAATTGCAGATACCACATCAAGCCACCGAGCGCGGAGAGCAGCACGTTGCTGATGATCAGCGGTTTAGCTAGCGAGAAGTCGGCTTTTATCGACAAGTTCTTCACTTTTGCCAGACGAATGAAGCAAAAACCCAGGTTGACCAGCGCACCACCGCCCATGATAACCACATAGCTGGGCAGGGCGACATACAACGGGTCTACACCCAATGCGGCGGCGGCATCGTGCATCGGTTTCGCGGCGTTCATCGCAAATGACATCCCTGCGGAGAAAATGCCGCACATGACCGCCAGAACCAACCCTTTTTTCAGGTTGAACTCTTCGGCTTTGATGCCCATTTTGCGTTCTTTTAATTGACCCGCACGGGTAACAATGCCCACGCCAATCAGTGCGACCAGTACGCCAAGCAGCGTCATGCGTCCGCCGGAGGTGTTGATCAGCACGTCAAAGTTGCCGTTGATAATCGGGGTCATCAGTGTGCCGACAATCAGCGTAATACCTATCGCAATGCCGATACCCATCGACATACCGAGATAACGCATAGTCAGGCCATAGTTAATGTTGCCAATCCCCCACATCGCACCGAAAAGAAATACCGGGGCCAGTGTGGAAAGGCTGAAGGAGCTGAAATAGGCCCAGAAATTGGGAAGTAACATAGCGCTGATAGTCCACGGAAGGATAAGCCAGGAGACGATCCCGCCCACCGACCACATCGTTTCCCATGACCAATGTTTGACCTGCTTGAACGGGGCATAGAAACAGGCGGCACTGGCTGCGCCTATCAAATGCCAAAAGATACCCATCGTAATCGCGTTACTCATGACTTAATCCTCGTTATTTTTTATCGTCGGTAATGACCCCTCCGACCTAACGAGTTTAAAAATTACGCAAGGTGTTAACCTTTTAACGCTTGCCGCCATTTTACGCATGTTGGCAATCATCACGTTAAGTGGGTGATTCGGTTCACAACTTTTGCAATAGACTGAATGACTAAAACCTTGTAAAAAGTACGGCATTGATAATCATTTTCAATATCATTTAATTAACTATAATGACCCAACTGCTTACGCGGCGTTAACACTGGCCGCCCGACAACACTGGAGATGATTATGAGTTATACACTGCCATCCCTGCCGTACGCTTATGATGCCCTTGAACCGCACTTCGATAAGCAGACGATGGAAATTCACCATACCAAACACCACCAGACTTACGTAAACAACGCCAACGCTGCGCTGGAAAGTCTGCCTGAATTCGCCAGCCTGTCGGCTGAAGAGCTGATCACCAAACTGGATCAACTGCCAGCGGACAAGAAAACCGTACTGCGCAACAACGCAGGCGGCCACGCTAACCACAGCCTGTTCTGGAAAGGCCTGAAAACCGGCACTACGCTGCAGGGCGAGCTGAAAGCGGCTATCGAACGCGACTTCGGCTCTGTTGATAACTTCAAAGCTGAATTCGAAAAAGCAGCGGCCACCCGCTTTGGTTCCGGCTGGGCGTGGCTGGTGCTGCAAGGTGACAAACTGGCTGTCGTTTCCACCGCTAACCAGGATTCCCCGCTGATGGGTGAAGCAATTTCTGGCGCTTCCGGCTTCCCGATCGTTGGTCTGGACGTTTGGGAACACGCTTACTACCTGAAATTCCAGAACCGCCGTCCGGACTACATTAAAGAGTTCTGGAACGTGGTGAACTGGGATGAAGCTGCTGCGCGTTTCGCCGCTAAAAAATAAGTTCTACGCTTAAATAATGCCCCTACAAGCGCTGCTTGTGGGGGCTTTTTTGTGATCAAAATCAACATGGGAACATTGATCCATTTAAATTGAAACAATGTTTTATTGTGCGGGTGGGATCACTTTTATAATCCCTCTGAATGTCTATCTTCTGTTCATCAAGACGGGCGCATCTCAAAAGTAAGATGCAATCGCCCATAAAAATTGCCCCATTTTTATGTCTACAGGTGATGGAAATGCAGATCAAACGAACGATAGAGAGAATCCCTGGCGGGATGATGCTGGTGCCGCTTTTCCTCGGCGCGTTATGTCACACCTTTTCACCCGGCGCCGGGAAATATTTCGGCTCATTTACCAACGGTATGATCACCGGTACGGTGCCTATTCTGGCGGTCTGGTTCTTTTGTATGGGCGCGTCGATTAAGCTAAGCGCAACCGGCACCGTGCTGCGTAAATCAGGCACGCTGGTCATCACCAAAATTCTGGTGGCGTGGGTGGTAGCGGCGATTGCCTCACGCATCCTGCCGGAACACGGTGTGGAAGTCGGGTTCTTCGCCGGGTTGTCCACGTTGGCGCTGGTGGCCGCCATGGATATGACCAACGGTGGGCTGTACGCCTCGATTATGCAGCAGTATGGCACCAAAGAAGAGGCCGGGGCATTTGTCCTGATGTCTCTGGAATCAGGCCCGCTGATGACCATGGTGATTCTGGGTACCGCGGGGATTGCTTCGTTTGAACCACACGTGTTTGTGGGGGCCGTATTACCCTTCCTGATTGGTTTTGCGCTGGGTAATCTGGACCCTGAACTGCGGGAGTTCTTCAGCAAAGCTGTGCAGACTCTGATCCCGTTCTTCGCCTTCGCGCTGGGTAACACCATTGATTTGAGCGTGATTGCGCAGACCGGCGTGCTGGGGATTCTGTTGGGCGCGGCGGTGATTATCATCACCGGGATCCCATTGATTATCGCTGATAAACTGATTGGCGGCGGCGATGGAACAGCGGGGATTGCCGCTTCCAGCTCAGCGGGTGCGGCGGTTGCTACACCGGTACTGATTGCTGAAATGGTTCCGGCATTTAAACCGATGGCGCCAGCGGCAACCTCTCTGGTGGCGACCTCGGTGATTGTGACCTCCATTCTGGTACCGATTATCACGTCCATCTGGTCGAAAAAGGTCAAAGCCAGGGCGGCGGAAATTGATCTTCGTGGTACCGTGAAGTAAGCCTCTTTTGCCGGATGGTCTGCGCCATCCGGCTTAGTCAGTTAACCTTTGACGACGAACACCTCATCAATAGTCCGACATTCCCCCTCATTCAACTCTCCGCCAGCATTACGTGACACACCGGTGCAGTAGCCAAACTTACGCGATACCACGGTTTTGATGGTGGTGACAAAATCTTCGCCAATGGCGTAGATGGACATATAGGTGCCAATCTGGTCCTGAATATCGAGAAGCGTCGCCAGATCGCCCTGCTTAAACGCCTCCCGCGCACTGACAAACAGTTCCGGCATAACGTTGTTCAACCCTGAAATAATCCCCGCCCCGCCTGCCAGCAGGTTAGGAATGTAGTATTCGTCATAACCGGACAGTACGGCAAAATCTTCCCGCACGGCGCGCGTTGTCTGAATCATGCTGCGGGTATGTGACTGACAGTCGACGGTATCTTTGATGCCTGCGAAATTTGGGAACTCGGCAGCGAGAGTGGCAACCAGCTCCGGCGTTAAATCACAGCCGGTACGCGCCGGGAAATTATAGGCAAACCATTTACCGCTGAGTTTCTGTCCCAACTGGCGGAAGTAACTCAGCAGCTGTTTCGCCGTTTGTCCGTAGTAATAAGGCGGCAGGATCATCACGGCATCATAACCTGCGCGATACGCTTCCTGCGCCATCAACAGAACATCATTCTGGCAGGTGGATGAGACGTTGGCGACCATCTTCAGCGAGCTCATGGCCCGGGCTTCACGGATCAGCAGCAGTCGTTCTTCGAGCGTAAAGGAAGCAAACTCCCCGATGCTGCCCATCAGCAAAATCACGTCGATTTTGGCCTCGGTAAGGCGTTTAAGATGCTGGCTCAGACCGTTGAGATCGATCTTGCCGTCATTGTCCATTGGCGTAATGGAAGGGCACCAGACGCCAGCAAATTGCGATTGACCAGTCACGTAGTCGACTCCTTATTTGAAATGATGTTTCAAAACCAGATTACATTGATAGCATGTGTCCTTAAGTTTCATGTGAACCGTGCTCTCATTTTGAGCGACTGGGATAAAATAAATATGGTGTAATGGGGGAAATTTATCGGGAGAGGGAACAGATGCGATATCCGGTCGATGTTTTTACAGGCAAGATTCGGGACTATACGGGAAGTCGTCCCAGCGCGATTGCTAAAGTTCAGGTCGATGGTGAGCTGATGCTGACCGAGCTGGGCCTGACGGGGGATGAACAGGCGGAAACGAAAATTCATGGCGGGCCGGATCGCGCGCTGTGCCATTATCCGCGTGAACACTATCAGCACTGGAGACAAGAGTTTCCGGAGCAGGCGGAGTTATTTGTTGCCCCCGCTTTTGGCGAAAACCTCTCCACTGAGGGGCTGACAGAAGAGAATGTGTATATTGGCGACATTTTCCAGTGGGGAGACGCTCTGATTCAGGTCACACAGCCGCGCTCGCCGTGCTTTAAGCTGAATTTCCATTTTGGCATCAGCGATATGGCCAGCCAGATGCAGGATGCGGGCAAGACGGGCTGGCTGTGTAGCGTCATCGCTCCCGGTCAGGTGTCGGCAGACGCGCCGTTGATCCTGGCGTCACGCGTGAGCGACGTCAGCGTGCGCGAGGCGATTGCCATTGCCTGGCATATGCCGTTTGATGACTCGCAGTATCACCGTTTACTGTCGGCTGCCGGGTTATCGAAGAGCTGGACCAGAACGATGCAAAAGCGCCGTTTAAGCGGCAAGATCGAAGATAATTCCCGCCGTTTGTGGGGCAAATAACTCTCACCTTTAGCTTGCCATTAAATCAGGTGGCGACACCTGATTTATCTTCCTCATGGTTCATCTCCTCACGTACTAAAACCTGCCTGTCGCGCCATGTGTCCAGGCCATTCTTGATACCTGGCCCACAAAAAGAAACGCTGCGTTGAAAAAAAACTTGAGTATTTCGTGCACTCAAATATCTTAGCTTCAAATTGGTTTAAACCAGATTGAATGAGATGAAAAAGAAAAACAATGTTGATGTGCTCAGAGAGCGCTTTGAAAGCTGGTTAAACGAGAATAATTTGCCTGCGGGCTCCAAATTGCCTTCGGAGAGAGAGCTATGTGAGCTGCTGGATGCAAAGCGCATGACCTTACGTCAGGTTCTGATCGAGCTGGAGATTGATGCACGTATTTTCCGCAAGAACCGTAGCGGGTGGTTTATTTCATCGAAGCGATTCATTTATAACCCGAAATCACTTTCCAGCTTCAATGCCGAGGCCTGTGCCCAGGGACGTAAACCTTTTTGGGATTATTTGACCAAGGAAACGATTGAGACGGTTCCGCACCATGTTGATGATGTTTTTCTCTCCTCCGGAGATCGTTATTTAGTTACCGGCTGGTGTGGTCTTGATTCACATAAAGTGTTTTACCATGAATCCTATATTGATGCCGATGTTGCACCGGGATTCATAAACAAACTTGGCAATCAGTCTTTTGCCAGCGTCTGGGAAGATGCGTTCGGTCATGTTTTAAATATCAAAGAGATGATTTTTAAACCGGTCAATATGCCGGAAGTGGCCTGCAAAGAACTGGGCGTTGCGCCAAATACTTATGGAATTTTAGTAGAAAAACATCGGGCAACCCGAGACAAAAAAGTGGTTCAGGTTGATTTTGAATACTGGCGACTTGAATCAGTGGAACTTGTTATTCGTGATGAATGAGAAAACTATGGGAAAATATAACCAGGAACTTCTCGCTGAACGCGCGAGAAATATACCGCTGTACCTACATGCTTATGCCTTTCATCTGAATATGCGCTATGAGAGAGTCCTCCCTGGCGATCTTCTGGATATTGCATATCAGCAAAAATTAAAAGGTGTAAAAATACATGTTGAGGATGGCGAGTCCCAGTCACTGCAGAAACTAAACGATCGGCAGTTACACGATTTTAAAGAAAAGGCCAAAAAATATAATTTGGATGTGCATATTGAAACCAGCGCATCGGACCAGGCGACATTGACGGATGCGATCCGTATTGCCATGGCAACTGGCGCAACGTCAGTTCGTTTCTACCCGCGCTATGAAGGGCATCTCAACGATGTTATGGCGAAGATCGCCAATGATATTGCGTGGTTGTCTCAGCATGATGACTGCGGCCTAAGCTTTACCATCGAACAGCATGAAGATCTGCAAGGTCATGAACTGGTGACGCTGGTTAAGAACAGTGGGATGAAGAATCTCTCTATTCTGTTTGATTTTGGCAACATGATTAACGCTAATGAGCAGCCGCTTTCTGCGTTAGAGGTCATGTCTCCTTGGATCACTCAGGTACATATTAAAGACGCTAAAATTATTAAAGAAGGTAAAGGCTGGGGGCATGAGGCTTGTCGTTCAGGATACGGCGACTTACCCATGGAGGAGATGCTCAAGGCATTATTACTCTTAGGTGAAGATAAACCACAAGTACATGCTTTTGGTCTGGAAGAAGAAGTTGAATATTATGCTCCGGCATTTCGTTTCGATGATGAAGGTGATAATCCCTGGATCCCATGGCGCGATGCAAGTTATACGCCGCTACCCGACGCTGACATGATTGATGCGCGACTGGCGCAGGAAAAAGAACATGCTCTGGCTCAAATAAAATATATTCGTGACTTGTGTAATAAATTTATAGGTAATCAATAACTTTTTAAAATTTTACTAAATGCGAACAGGGTTATGAAAATAACTCTACAATTTTATTAATTATATAAATTAATCTTAATATTTCTCTCAACAAGCAATGAGGGTTTACTCATGTTCATGAATAAATGGGCAAGGCTTTGTTTTTTGATTTTAGGCGGCGGCACAATATTCAAACTTTCAAGTATGAAAGATGTTTTCTATGTGCCAATGCAAAATGACTGGGGTTTAACCAATACGCAGATTGGCTTGAGTTTTACGGTTTATACGATTGTTCAGACAACCGGCCTGTTTCTTTCGCTCTATATTGCAGACCGTTATTCTAAGAAAATATTATTACCCTTTGGTCTGATCGGTGTTGGGCTTTGCGGTTTATATCTGGCAACGCTACCGTCATTTACCGGTTATCTCATTTGCTTTGCCGCAATGGCGTTTTTTGCCGATGTGGTGTATTGGCCGGTATTGCTGAAAGCCGTACGTCTGCTGGGTACGAAAGAAGAACAAGGCCGCATGTTTGGCTTTTTAGAAGCCGGACGTGGCGTGGTGGATGTCATCGTCGCTTCTGGTGCCCTGTTTGTTTTTGTTCAGTTTGGTGAAGGCAAAGCGGGAATGCAGGCGGGTCTGTTGTTTTATACGGTCATTACGCTTGCGGCAGGTATTGTGACGTACTTTATAGTCGATGACGACAAAGTGAAAGGCGGCGAGAATACCAGTGCCAATATGGAAGTGTTAAAGGGGATTAAACATGTTTTGTCCTGTCCTAACGTCTGGTTGGCTTCTTTAGGGATTTTCTTCGTTTACGCCGCATATTGTGGGCTGACTTACTTTATCCCCTTCTTAAAAGACATCTACATGTTGCCGGTAGCACTGGTAGGCGCGTACGGCATCATTAACCAGTATGCGTTAAAAATGGTAGGAGGGCCGATTGGTGGGCTGCTGGCGGATAAGGTTGCTAAATCGCCTACGGTGTACCTGAAATGGACCTTTCTGATCTCTGCCGTTGCGATGCTTGTTTTCATGCAGTTGCCGCATCAAACAATGAACGTGTATATCGGTATGGCCGCGACATTAGGATTCGGGGCGATTATCTTCTCACAGCGTGCGATTTTCTTCGCGCCGATGGATGAGATTGGTACGCCACGTGAGTATGCCGGTTCGGCAATGGCGTTTGGTTGCATCATCGGTTATATGCCCGCCATGTTTGCGTACACGTTATACGGATATTTGCTGGATACCAATAGCGGCATCACAGGCTACAACTATGTTTTTAGCGTGATGATTGCGTTCAGCTTAATGGGCTTTATCTGTTCGACAATTCTGGTGAAGCGGATCAAAAAGCAAAAGCTAGCGGCTGCGACCGCAACTGCATAATGTGAGTGCTTCCCCGGCGATACGTGACCGGGGAAGCCTGTTAAGCGCGTTTATACAGCGGTAACCAAATCACCAGCCGTAAACCACCCAGCGGGCTGTCTTCGGCCTTCACCCAGCCACGATGCTGCTGGATCGCGGTTTCCACAATCGCCAGACCCAGACCCGTTCCGCCAGACTCGCGATCGCGCGCCTCATCGGTACGATAGAACGGACGGAAAATCTGCTCCCGGTCCTCAGGGCTGACGCCCGGACCATCGTCGTCAACGGTGATGGTGATCCCGTCTTTATCCACCGCGAAGCCCACTTCAATCTGCGTGTGTGAATAGCGTAGGGCGTTGCGCACAATATTTTCCAGCGCGCTTTCCAGCGCATTTGGGTTGCCGTACAGCGGCCACGGACCCGGCGGGAAATTCACCGTGAGCGATTTACCCATCTGCTCGGCTTCAAAGGCGGCGTTATCCAGTACTTCGCCCCATAGCTGATTGGCTTTCACCGTTTCACTGACCAGCGCGTTTTTCTGCTGATTACGTGACATCACCAGCAGGTCGTTGATCATGCTGTCCAGCCGATGCGCTTCTGTTTCAATGCGCTCCAGCTCTTTGCTCTCACCGCTACGACGGCGCAGCAGAGCGGTTCCCAGTTGCAGACGTGTCAACGGCGTTCTCAACTCGTGAGAGATGTCCGACAGCAGGCGCTGCTGCGTGGTCATCATCCGCTCCAGCGCCGTCACCATCTGGTTAAAGCTGGCGCCCGCCGCCAGAAACTCCTGCGGACCGGCTTCCAGCTCCGGATGCTGACGCAGGTTGCCCTGGGCCACTTCATCCGCTGCATTTTTCAGCTTACGCGCCGGTTTCGCCAGGCTCCAGGCAAGCCAGAGCAATAACGGAGAGCTGACTAACATGGTGACGATCAGCAATAACAGCGGTCGGTCGAACAGCAGGTTGATAAAGTCAGATTGCGAGCTGCTGGCAGGTCGAATGAGATACAGCTGGTAGTTATCTTCACCGTCTCTGACGGAAAAAGGCCCGACCATCTCCACGCGACCGTATTTTTTCTTTTGCGGATGGTCGGCGTTATCGGCTTGACCAATAAAGTTACGAATGATCTGCATTTCGTTGCGTTCTGCGCCGATCACGCGTCCTTCCGTGGTAACAAGTAATAACCGCTGTCCTGGCGGCGCCCACTTGTCTATCGCCCGAAACAAGCGACGCCACCACATTAAATCGTTGGGTGGATCGTTCGCCAGTTCAGCTTCAACGTGTTGCTCAATCATCAACCCCTGGCGCTGCTCGCTGTCCAGTAGCTCGGTCATCTGACGTGAGTCGAGCTTGGGTAGCATCAGTACCAACATCAACACCAGTGCCAGCGTCAACCAGAAGATGGCAAAGATGCGTGCGGTTAAACTCCCTATCATGAAGCGGAGACCATCAGGTAGCCGCGACCACGTAGCGTTTTAAACCACGGATGCCCATCTTTACGCTCTGGCAGCTTACGACGCAGGTTCGAGATATGCATGTCGATCGCGCGATCGAAAGGCGTCAGGCGTTTGCCCAGCACTTCCTGGCTCAGATGTTCACGCGAAACCACCTGGCCGAGATGCTGCGCCAGCAAATAGAGCAGGGTGAATTCGGTGCCGGTTAGCTCCAGCGTTTGCCCGTCGAAGCTGGCTTCCTGGCGACCCGGGTTGAGGCTTAACGCATCCACTTCCAGAGTCGGTGAGCCGTTGTCGCTGCTCTGCTGCTGTTCGCTCCAGTGCGAGCGACGCAGAATAGCGCGGATGCGCGCGACCAGTTCGCGGTCGTTAAACGGTTTAGGTAAATAGTCGTCCGCGCCCAGTTCAAGGCCAAGTACGCGATCCAATTCGCTGCCGCGAGCGGTCAGCATGATTACGGGTGTCTGGTGTGTCTGGCGAAGCGCTTTCAGTGTATCGATGCCGTTTTTCTTCGGCATCATGACGTCGAGCAAAAGTAAATCGATGCTGTCATCCAGAAGCTCGAGCGCCTGTTCCCCATCATGGGCAACCAGCACATCGAAACCTTCCATTTCGAGCAACTCCTTTAACAGGGAAGTCAGCTCTCGGTCATCATCAACTAACAGGATTTTATTCATTGTTTACGTACCTCCGAGGCAGAAATTACGTCATCAGGCGTCGCTAATCTATGACTTTACGTTGTTTTACACCCCCTGACGCATGTTTGCAGCCCGAATCGTAAACTGTCTCTCGTTGAATCGCGACAGAAAAGATTTTGGGAGCAAGTGATGGGCAAAGTAACCGCTGCCGTCATGGCCTCAACGCTGGCACTCAGTACTTTAAGCCATGCAGCTGAAGTCGTCACAGGCGATCACTGGCACCTGGGTGAAGGCTCCTCGCAACGCAGCGTACAGAGCCACATGTTTGACGGTATCAGTTTAACCGAACATCAACGTCAACAGATGCGAGATTTAATGCAGCAGGCAAGACACGAACAGCCTCCTGTTAATGTTAGCGAAATGGAGACAATGCATCGCCTTGTCACCGCAGAGAAATTTGATGAAAGCGCTGTGCGCGCTCAGGCAGAAAGAATGGCGCAGGAACAGGTTGCCCGCCAGGTTGAAATAGCCAAGGTTCGCAACCAGATGTATCGCCTGTTAACGCCCGAGCAGCAAGCGGTTTTAAATGAGAAACATGAACAACGAATGGAGCAACTGCGCGACGTCGCGCACTGGCAAAAAAGCTCATCGTTGAATTTATTGAGTAGTAGCAACTCACGTTCCCAGTAGTAACCCTGTTTTCCTTGCCATAGACACCATCCCTGTCTTCCCCCACATGATGTGGGGGTTTTTTTTGCCCAAAATTTGTCACTCGGTAATTGCCTGACTGTTTTACTTCATCCGTTATACTAGCGGCATATCCTGGCAGGAGTGTTTATGAATCAAACCTATGGGCGGCTGGTTAGCCGGGCGGCAATCGCGGCGACCGTGATGGCATCGCTGTTACTTTTGATCAAAATTTTTGCGTGGTGGTACACCGGATCGGTCAGTATTCTGGCTGCACTGGTGGATTCTTTGGTGGATATCGCGGCGTCGTTAACCAATCTGTTGGTGGTGCGTTATTCATTGCAACCGGCCGATGATGAACACACGTTTGGACACGGTAAAGCGGAATCATTGGCGGCGTTGGCGCAAAGTATGTTTATTTCCGGTTCGGCGCTGTTTTTATTCCTGACCGGGATTCAGCATCTTATCCAACCCACGCCGATGAAAGATCCCGGCGTCGGGGTGATTGTCACCATCATTGCGTTAGTGTGCACCATCATACTGGTCTCGTTTCAGCGCTGGGTGGTGAAGCGTACGCAAAGTCAGGCCGTTAGGGCGGATATGCTTCATTATCAGTCTGATGTTATGATGAACGGTGCGATTCTCATTGCGCTTGGGCTGGCATGGTATGGCTGGCATCGCGCAGATGCCTTGTTTGCGCTCGGAATTGGCATCTATATTTTATATAGCGCATTACGCATGGGGTATGAGGCGGTGCAGTCATTGCTGGATCGCGCTTTACCCGATGAAGAACGTCAGGAAATTATTGATATCGTGACGTCATGGCCGGGAGTCAGCGGCGCTCACGATCTTCGCACGCGGCAGTCAGGGCCGACCCGCTTTATTCAGATTCATTTGGAAATGGAAGATAATCTGCCGCTCGTTCAGGCGCATGTAGTGGCTGAGCAGGTCGAGCAGGCAATTTTGCGACGTTTCCCGGGATCGGATGTCATTATTCATCAGGATCCCTGTTCCGTCGTACCCAAGGAAGGCAAGATGTTTGAGCTTTCATAATTCGTTGTAAAAAAAGTGAACCAGGCCAGCATTTTGTGTATAAATTACCACCATTTGGCCTGACCTGAATCAATTCAGCAGGAAGTGATTGTTATACTATCTGCATATTCGTTGGATCGTTTCGATATGCGGAATCGACTTCCGGCAGCAGATTTCATTTTGCATTCCAAAGTTCAGAGGTAGTCATGATTAAGAAAATCGGTGTGTTGACAAGCGGCGGTGATGCGCCGGGCATGAACGCAGCAATCCGTGGTGTTGTGCGTGCAGCGTTGACGGAAGGGCTGGAAGTCATGGGGATCCATGATGGCTACCTGGGTTTGTATGAAGACCGTATGGTCCAGCTTGACCGCTATAGCGTGTCCGACATGATCAACCGTGGCGGTACCTTCCTCGGTTCTGCCCGCTTCCCGGAATTCCGCGACGAAAACGTGCGTGCGGTGGCTATCGAAAACCTGAAGAAACGTGGCATCGACGCCCTGGTTGTTATCGGCGGTGACGGTTCTTACATGGGTGCGAAACGCCTGACTGAAATGGGCTTCCCGTGCATCGGTCTGCCGGGCACTATCGACAACGATATCAAGGGCACCGACTACACCATCGGTTATTTCACCGCGCTGGGTACTGTAGTCGAAGCGATTGACCGTCTGCGTGATACCTCTTCTTCTCACCAGCGTATCTCTATCGTTGAAGTGATGGGCCGCTACTGTGGTGATCTGACCCTGGCGGCAGCGATTGCCGGCGGTTGTGAGTTCGTGGTGGTTCCGGAAGTAGAATTCAGCCGTGACGATCTGGTTGCTGAAATCAAAGCCGGTATCGCGAAAGGTAAAAAACACGCGATTGTAGCGATCACTGAACACATGTGTGACGTTGACGAACTGGCGCATTACATCGAGAAAGAAACGGGCCGTGAAACGCGTTCAACCGTACTGGGTCACATCCAGCGTGGTGGTTCTCCGGTTCCTTATGACCGTATTCTGGCGTCCCGTATGGGCGCGTATGCCATTGAACTGCTGCTCGAAGGTCATGGTGGCCGTTGCGTAGGTATTCAGAACGAAAAACTGGTTCACCATGACATCATCGACGCTATCGAAAACATGAAGCGTCCTTTCAAAGGTGACTGGCTGGACTGCGCGAAAAAACTGTACTGATTGTTTTTTGCGCGTCTGATGGCGCTACGCTTATCAGGCCTACAGGTTGCAGAAACGTGTAGGCCGGATTAGGCGTTAGCCGCCATCCGGCAATCCCTCAGATTTATTCCTCGAAGTTATAGCAAATCTTTTTTTATTCTTTAATGTTTGGATCGCTTTCTGGCACGCTTTGCTCATCACAACACCACATAAGAGAGCTGGGCGATGAACAAATGGGGCGTAGGGTTAACATTATTGCTGGCATCGACCAGCGTTCTGGCAAAGGATATTCAGTTACTTAACGTATCGTACGATCCAACGCGTGAGCTGTACGAGCAGTACAACAAAGCTTTTAGCGCGCACTGGAAGCAGGAAACCGGCGACAACGTCGTGATCCGCCAATCGCACGGCGGTTCGGGTAAACAGGCGACTTCCGTCATAAACGGCATTGAAGCCGATGTCGTGACGCTGGCGCTGGCTTACGATGTGGACGCTATTGCTGAACGTGGTCGTATCGATAAAAACTGGATCAAGCGTCTGCCGGATAACTCAGCACCTTACACTTCCACCATCGTTTTCCTGGTCCGCAAGGGCAATCCAAAACAAATTCATGACTGGAACGATCTTGTCAAACCGGGTGTGTCCGTCATTACGCCAAACCCGAAAAGCTCAGGCGGCGCACGCTGGAACTATCTGGCAGCATGGGGCTACGCCCTGCACCACAACAATAACGATCAGGCCAAAGCCCAGGACTTCGTCAAAGCCCTGTTTAAAAACGTTGAAGTGCTGGACTCCGGTGCGCGTGGCTCAACCAATACCTTCGTTGAACGCGGTATCGGTGATGTGCTGATTGCCTGGGAAAACGAAGCGCTACTGGCGACGAACGAACTGGGTAAAGATAAATTCGAGATAGTCACTCCGAGTGAATCTATTCTCGCGGAGCCGACCGTTTCCGTGGTCGACAAAGTGGTGGAAAAGAAAGACACCAAAGCGGTAGCGGAAGCCTACCTGAAGTATCTCTACTCGCCGGAAGGTCAGGAGATAGCAGCGAAAAACTTCTACCGTCCGCGTGATGCTGAAGTGGCGAAGAAATACGAAAATGCCTTTCCGAAGCTGAAGCTGTTCACCATTGACGAAGAGTTTGGCGGCTGGACGAAAGCACAGAAAGAGCACTTCTCTAACGGCGGTACGTTCGACCAGATCAGCAAGCGTTAAATAAATCTGTGAGTTACCAACCCGGTGGCATAACGCGACCGGGTTTTTTATTTGTCATGGTTTTGCGTTACTCTTGCCCCTCAATAGGATACAGGGAACGCGTAATGAAAAAAGCAGGCTATCTTTTACTGGCGGTGATTGTGGTGGCTGCCGCTGCTGGCATTGGTTACTGGAAATTCACCGGCAACCCGGACGCGTTACGCCAGATTGTTCTTCAGCAATGCTTGCCGCACCAGTTGCAGCAGCAGGATCCCGCACCGTGCGTGGAAGTGAAACCAGACGCCGGATATGTGGTGTTCAAAGATCGTAATGGTCCGCTGCAATATCTGTTGATGCCTGGTTACCGTATCAATGGTACGGAAAGCCCGTTGCTGTTGGAATCAGGCACGCCGAACTTTTTCTGGCTGGCCTGGCAGGCGCGTAGCTTTATGAGCCAAAAATACGGTCAGGAGATCCCTGACAAAGCGGTATCGCTGACCATTAACTCGCGTAGCGGGCGTACGCAAAATCACCTGCACATTCATATCTCCTGCCTGCGAACCGATGTCAGAAAGCAACTGGATGACAACATGGCGAAAATCAGCACCCGCTGGTTGCCTTTGCCGGGTGGATTACGCGGGCATGAATATCTGGCGCGTCGCGTCACGGAAAACGAACTGGCGCAACGCAGCCCGTTTATTATGCTGGCGGAAGAAGTACCGAATGCGCGAGAACATATGGGCCGCTATGCGCTGGCGATGGTGCGCCAAAGCGATGAGTCTTTTGTCCTGCTGGCGACTCAGCGTAACTTGCTGTCGCTGAATCTCGCTTCTGCTGAGGAAATTCAGGATCATCAATGTGATATTCTGCACTAACCCTACCTAATCTGGCGTTTACTCCGCATGCCTGTCCCCGTATTCTTGTTGAAAAAAACAACAGGAGACAGGCATGTCGCTCTGGCTTTCACACCCTCTGTTTATTCCTTCTCTGGTGGTTGGCATCACCATTATTCTCTGGGCGACATCGCTACTACCGGAATTTATAACGGCGCTGCTGTTCTTTGCTGTGGCGATGGTGGCCAAAATCGCGCCACCGGATGTGATTTTTGGCGGCTTTGCGTCATCGGCATTCTGGCTGGTCTTCAGTGGCTTCGTGCTGGGTATCGCGATTCGTAAAACGGGATTGGCGGACAGGGCGGCGAGGGCGCTGTCATCGCGATTGACCGACTCCTGGCCGTTAATGGTAGCGAGTGTGGTACTGCTAAGTTATGCGCTGGCGTTTGTAATGCCGTCCAATATGGGGCGCATTGCGCTGCTGATGCCGATTGTCGCGGCGATGGCGAAACGGGCGGGAATTAACGACGGCACGCGAGCCTGGTATGGTCTGGCGCTGGCCGTCGGGTTTGGGACGTTCCAGCTTTCCGCGACGATTTTACCCGCTAACGTGCCGAATCTGGTGATGAGCGGCGCAGCGGAAGGTTCTTACGGTATCCACCTGAATTATCTGCCCTATTTACTGTTACATACGCCGGTTCTGGGCTGGCTCAAGGGCGCGGTACTCATCGTACTTATCTGCTGGCTGTTTCCTGGTAAGCCCCATGCGCCGCGCGATCTGACGCCGCCTGAGCCGATGAGCCGGGATGAAAAACGTCTGGCATGGATGTTAGCGGTGGTGTTGTTTTTGTGGGTAAGCGAAAGCTGGCACGGCATTGGTCCAGCGTGGACCGGACTGGCGGCGGCGGTTATCACGCTGCTACCTCGGGTTGGCTTTATTAATGGCGAGGAGTTTTCCAGTGGGGTCAATATCCGTACCTGTATCTATGTGGCGGGTATTCTGGGGCTGGCGATCACCGTCACGCAGACCGGTATTGGCAGTGCGGTGGGCGAGGCGCTGTTACAGGTGATGCCGCTGGACGCGGAAAAACCGTTTACCAGCTTCCTCGCGCTGACTGGCATTACCACCGCACTCAATTTTATTATGACGGCAAACGGCGTTCCGGCGCTATATACCACGCTGGCGCAAAGCTTTGCCGATGCGACGGGATTCCCGCTGCTGTCGGTGATTATGATTCAGGTACTGGGATATTCCACACCGCTACTTCCGTATCAGGCTTCACCCATTGTTGTGGCGATGGCGCTTGGGAAAGTGCCTGCGAGGGCGGGGATGCTGCTGTGTATTGCGCTGGCGGCGGCAACGTATCTGGTGCTTCTGCCGTTGGATTACCTCTGGTTCAGTATGCTGGGTAAATTATAACTGTATCTAAATGTTAATTTTTTGTTTTGTGAGATGATGAATTGTTTTATTTGGGCTGATGGCGGTTAATACCGGGGCGCAGATTTGTGCACTGGAAACTCAAGGATTGATTCATGGACAGTTTGACCCCTATCCGCTGTTGGCCTGCCATCATTTCGCTCGCGATCACGCTGACCATCTGGTTTGTTATCCCGTGTCCGCCTGATGTCACTCCGCAAGCGTGGCATCTGCTGGCGTTGTTCATAGGTACGATCGCAGCGATTATCGGTAAAGCCATGCCCATTGGCGCCATTGCGGTTGTGGCGATTATGCTGGTGGCGATGACCGGCGTCACTAACCCCGGTAAACCCTCGGCCGCACTGAACGATGCGTTGAGTGGCTTTTCTAACCAGTTAATCTGGCTGATTGGTTTATCCATTATGCTGTCGCAAAGTCTGTTAAAGACCGGCCTGGGGGCGCGAATTGGCTACGGGTTTATTGCGCTGTTTGGTAAAAGAACGCTGGGTATTGCGTGGGCATTAACCCTTGCGGAAACGCTGATTGCGCCGGTTACGCCCAGCAACACGGCGCGTGGCGGTGGTATTATCCACCCAGTAATGCGGGCGATTGCGGAAAGCCTCGGATCGCAACCGGGAAACAACGAGAATGGTTCAACGGGTCGCTATCTGGCGCTGGTGAATTACAACATTAACCCCATCAGCTCGGCAATGTTCATCACCGCGACCGCACCTAACCCCTTAATCGTTAGCTTTTTAACGAAGGGGACGGATGGCGTGCTGAACATGACCTGGGGAATGTGGGCTATTGCGGCGCTGCTTCCCGCTGTGGTCTCGCTGGTCGTCATGCCGATTGTAATCTGGTGGCTCTATCCGCCAGCTATCACGCGCACGCCAAATGCGCCGCAGTTCGCACGACAAAAACTGGAGGCGCTAGGTCCGCTTTCACTGGCAGAGAAAATTACCCTGGCCGTCTTCATTTTGCTGCTCTGCCTGTGGGCGGGAGTGCCCGCGATGTTGATGGGCAGCGCCTGGAGCGTAAACCCCACAAGCGCCGCGTTAATTGGTTTGTCGATTCTGTTGATGGCGGGTGTATTAAGCTGGGAAGACATTCTTAAATGCCGTGGAGCGTGGGATACCATAGTCTGGTTTGCCGCGCTGGTGATGATGGCGGATTTTCTCAGCAAGCTTGGGTTGGTCGGTTGGCTGGCGACCAGCGTGGGTAGTGCAATCGACCATCTGGGTGTGCACTGGAGCATTGCGACGCTGTTGTTGATTCTGCTTTACGTCTATTCGCACTACTTTTTCGCCAGTACAACTGCGCATATTACGGCGATGTTCGCTGCGTTCTTCGCTGCAGGTTTAGGCCTCGGCGCGCCGCCAGCGCTGCTTGGTTTAATGCTCGGTTTCTCCTCCTCCTTGATGATGTCGCTCACGCACTATGGCACGGGTACTGCGCCTATTATCTTTGGTTCGGGCTATGTCACGCTGGCGGAGTGGTGGAAAACGGGGCTGGTGATGAGTGTGGTCAACCTGACCATTTGGGGTGTGACCGGCGCCTTCTGGTGGCACTGGTTGGGATACTGGTAGTTAATACAGCGGGAGGAGTGCTCCTCCCGCCTTAACAACTTAAGCCTGTTTAGCGGCTTCTGCTGCTTTAACGATGACTGCGAAAGCGTCTGCTTTCAGAGAAGCACCGCCAACCAGCGCGCCGTCGATGTCTGGCTGAGCGAACAGTTCTGCCGCGTTGCCCGCATTTACGGAACCGCCGTACTGGATAATAACCTGTTCAGCGATTTTCGCGTCAGCTTTAGCAATGTGGTCACGGATGAATTTGTGAACAGCCTGAGCCTGAGCCGGAGTTGCAGATTTACCGGTACCGATAGCCCATACTGGTTCGTAAGCGATGACTACGCCTTCGAATGCCGCAGCGCCCTGAGTTTTCAGAACGGCGTCGATCTGACGTGCGCAGACTTCTTCAGTTTTGCCCGCTTCGTTTTCTGCTTCGGTTTCACCGATGCACAGAACTGGAGTCAGACCCTGCTCTTTCAGCACAGCGAATTTCTTCGCGATCAGCTCGTCAGACTCTTTGTGATAAGTACGACGCTCAGAGTGACCGATAATGATGTACTGCGCGCCGATATCTTTCAGCATTTCAGCGCTTGTTTCACCGGTGAATGCGCCAGACAGGTTCAGGTCAACGTTCTGCGCGCCCAGGATGATGTGGCTACCGGCAGCGGCGTGTTTCGCCAGGTCGATATACATTTCCGGCGGAGCAATCGCTACTGCACAGCCAGCAACGCCAGCCAGTTCTTTACGCAGATTAGCAACCAGTTCGTTTACCATATGGCGGCTGCCGTTCAGTTTCCAGTTACCCATCACTAAAGGATGTCGCATTTCATTTCTCCACGCTTGTCAGCGAATTAAGGAATATGGCCGCCCGTCAGGGCAGCATGGTCTGTGAAACAGTATAGAGATTCATCCCCAGAAAGGCTTTGCTTTTTGTCACTTATTCGACCCTTCGAGGTTTTCAGATAGAGCCAGCTTAATCGGTTCAACAGCGAAGGTCAGCCCCTTTTCACCGTTATCTGCTATGACATAGCGAATAGCGCCTTCTGTTTCGGCGTAATAGTGCTTACCTTTGCCTGCGGCGAGCAATTTTTGCAGCTTTTTCTGGCTCTGTTCTTTCGTCAGCAGCGGCGCGACGGTGCGGATGACGGCGCTCATATATTCCAGCGCTTTCGCTTTCGCCGCCTTTTGTTCTGGCCCCTGAATCGGCAGCCAGGTGATCTGCATACTTTTGATTTTCAATGTACCGCGCTCAAGGGCCGAGGACGCATACAGGTTTTCGTTGATTTTACTGGCGGCGCGGGTGAGATTCGCTCGGTCGCGACTGCTGTCGATGGCGCGGAACTCATTGAGGATAAGCTTCGGATTCTGTGTATTAAAGTTTTCACGAAACTGGCTAATCGATAGATCAAAAGTTGGCGCGCCCGCCAACAAATAGGGGGCCGTGATTGCCGTCGATGGCTCTTCCGCCTGCGCCGTAGTGCTTACGGTTAAGGCTGAAAACAGTAATAAAAACAGTGTAAATCCTTGCTTCATCAATTGTACCTTTCATTCTCACTGCTCACGATTAAAACGGTAACCGTCCGGCTTGTCAAAAGGGTAAACTGTCCTGGAAGGTAATAATAAAGGAACCTACATGACCATACAGCAGTGGTTATTCTCATTTAAAGGGCGTATTGGACGCCGTGATTTCTGGATTTGGATAGGTCTGTGGCTCGTCAGTATGTTGGCGTTGTTCTCCCTGGCGAGTAAGCAATTACTCGATATTCAAACCGCGGCATTTTGTCTGGTGTGTCTGCTATGGCCGACGGCGGCGGTGACGGTAAAGCGTCTGCACGATCGGGGACGTTCAGGGGCGTGGGCGTTGCTGATGATTCTGGCGTGGATGCTGCTGGCCGGAAACTGGGCGATGTTACCTGGCGTCTGGCAATGGGCGGTAGGCCGTTTTCTTCCGACGCTGATTCTGGTCGGCATGCTTATCGATCTGGGCGCGTTTGTCGGCACCCAGGACGAAAATAAATATGGTAAAGATACGCAGGACGTAAAGTACAGAGCTGACTCGTAGGCCGGATAAGGCGCGTTAGCGTCGCCATCCGGCAAGCCCTTACCAGTAGTGCTCAGCAGTCATATGGCCTGGTCGACGGCGCAGGTGTTTGGTCATCTGCCGGGTCTCTTTCAACAGTTGCTGCGTGTCGCGTACCATTTGTGGATTTCCACACAGCATTACGTGGCTGGTTTCTTTATCCATTGGCAGACCTACCGCTTTTTCCAGCTCACCGCTTTCAATCAGCGCCGGCACTCGCCCGGTCAACGAATTTGCCGCAGTTTCACGGCTAACAACGGTCTGGATACGTAATTTACCTTCGTAGCGCTTTTCCAGCGCCTGCATCAATGGCAGGTAGCTTAAATCGGCGGCATAGCGCGCGGCGTGGACCAGCACCAGATTTTTAAAGCGATCCAGATCTTTGCCTAACTGCAAAATCGACAAATACGGGCCGATAGCCGTGCCGGTCGCCAGCATCCATAGCGTATCGCAATCGGGGATCTCATCCAGCACGAAGAAGCCAGCGGCTTCACTGACCACCTGAACGTCATCGCCAGGTTTCAGCGCGGCCAAACGAGGGCTGAGTTTGCCGTCGGGAACTGTCACCAGATAAAACTCTAAATCGGGATTGTCGGGCGCATTGACGTAGGAATAGGCGCGCTGGACGCGCTCGCCGTCGATTTCCAGGCCAAGCTTGGTAAACTGGCCAGCAGTAAAAGGAAGAACTGGAGCTCGCACGGTCAAACTAAATAAGGCATCGGTCCAGTTCTGCACCTTTGTGACTTTGCCTGTTACCCAATCTGCCATGGTTTTCTCCTGTCTGCTTTGATTGCCTTATCTTCGTTCGTTGGACGAAAGATTTCCAGCCCGGATGGGCTGGAAGGCTCTATTGATCAAATCAATTACAGGATGTGCGCCTGCACATCGGGATCTTTGCGATCGAGATAGTGAATCGACTGAATACGGCGGATTGTGCGCGATTTGCCGCGGATCAGCAGCGTTTCGGTGGTCGCGATATTGCCTTTGCGGCTAATGCCTTCCAGCAGATCGCCTTTGGTGATGCCGGTGGCAGAGAAAATGACGTTGTCGCTGCGCGCCATTTCGTCCAGACGCAGCGCTTTGCCCGCTTCAATGCCCATCGCGGTGCAGCGGGCCAGTTCCTGTTCGCCAATGCGGCGGTTTTCTTCGCTGTCGCCTTTGACGTCATGACGCGCCAGGAGACGGCCCTGCATATCGCCATCCAGCGCGCGGATAACGGCGGCGGAGACCACACCTTCCGGTGCGCCGCCAATGCCGTACAGCACGTCAACTTCGCTGTCAGGCATGCAGGTCAGAATTGAAGCCGCAACGTCGCCGTCGGGAATAGCGAATACGCGCACGCCCAGTTTCGTCATCTCTGCAATAACGTCATCATGGCGAGGTTTCGCCAGAATAGTGACGGTCAGGTCACTCAGGGGTTTGTTCAGCGCGGCGGCAATGTTACGCAGGTTAGCTTCCAGCGATAGGTTCAGGTCAATGGACCCTTTTGCGCCTGGGCCGACAATCAGCTTTTCCATATACATGTCCGGCGCGTTCAGGAAGCAGCCTTTGTCGCCCACGGCCAGTACCGCCAGCGCATTTGCCTGGCCCATTGCCGTCATACGCGTGCCTTCGATAGGATCGACGGCGATGTCTACCGCATCACCAAGACCCGTACCGACTTTCTCACCGATAAACAGCATCGGCGCTTCATCGATTTCACCTTCGCCAATCACGATGGTGCCGTCGATGTTGACCTGGTTGAGCATAATACGCATGGCGTTCACCGCCGCGCCGTCAGCGGTATTTTTATCGCCGCGGCCCAGCCATTTGTAGCCAGCCAGCGCGGCCGCTTCGGTCACGCGTGAAAATTCAATGGCAAGTTCTCGTCTCATTGCAAACTCGTAGCTGAAAGGAATGGCGCGAAGTGTAGCACAGGGGAGGGGGCGAGATTATTGATGTGTGTGCGGGTTGTCCCCGCACGAAGATATTGCCGGATAAGACACCTTAGCGTCGCCATCCGGCAATGACGTATTACTCGTCGTGATCTTCCCACGCCATGGCGCGTTTGACTGCTTTTTTCCAGCCGCTGTAACGGAAGTTACGTTCGGTAGTTTCGATGCCGGGACGGAATTCACGCTCGATGACCGCTTTTTCCTGCAGCTCATCCAGGTTTTGCCAGAAGCCGACCGCCAGACCGGCCAGGTACGCCGCACCCAGCGCAGTGACTTCGCGGACTTCCGGACGCTCAACGCGCGTGCCGAGAATATCCGACTGGAACTGCATCAGGAAGTTGTTGGCGACCGCACCGCCATCGACGCGCAGGGCGTGCAGGCGAATGCCGGAGTCAGCCTGCATCGCTTCCAGTACGTCACGGGTCTGGTAAGCGATAGACTCAAGCGTTGCGCGAATGATGTGGTTGGAGTTTACACCACGGGTCAGACCGAAGATGGCGCCACGCGCGTAGGGGTCCCAGTACGGTGCGCCCAGACCGGTGAATGCCGGAACGACGTACACGCCGTTGGTATCTTTCACTTTGGTGGCGAAATACTCAGAGTCGAATGCATCGCTGATGAGTTTCATTTCATCACGCAGCCACTGGATAGAGGCACCCGCCATAAATACTGCGCCTTCCAGGGCGTAGTTCACTTCCCCGGTCGGTCCGCAGGCGATGGTGGTCAGCAGCCCGTTTTCGGACTTAACGGCTTTCTCGCCGGTGTTCATCAGCATGAAGCAGCCGGTACCGTAGGTGTTTTTCGCCATCCCTTCTTTCACGCACAGCTGGCCGAACAGCGCCGCCTGCTGGTCACCGGCGATACCGGAGATTGGAATACGAATGCCGCCTTTACCACCGATGTTGGTCTGACCGTACACTTCAGAAGAACGACGTACTTCCGGCAGCATGGCGCGCGGAATATCCAGCGCATCCAGCATCTTGTCGTCCCAGTCCAGGGAGTGAATGTTGAACAGCATGGTACGTGAGGCGTTGGTGTAATCGGTGACGTGTACACGCCCCTGCGTCATTTTCCAGATAAGCCAGGTGTCTACGGTACCAAACAGCAGTTCACCGCGACGAGCGCGCTCACGCGAGCCTTCTACGTGGTCGAGGATCCACTTCACTTTGGTACCGGAGAAGTACGGGTCAATCACCAGGCCGGTGTTGCTACGAATGTACTCTTCCATACCGTCGCGCTTGAGCTTCTCGCAGATATCCGCGGTACGACGACACTGCCACACAATGGCGTTATAGATAGGTTTACCGGTCTCACGTTCCCAGACGATGGTGGTTTCACGCTGGTTGGTAATACCGATCGCGGCAATTTCATCGGAACTGATATCGGCTTTCGCCAGCACTTCTACCAGCGTGGAGCTTTGGGTCGCCCAAATTTCCATTGGGTCGTGTTCTACCCAACCTGCTTTCGGGTAGATTTGCTCGAATTCGCGCTGTGAAACGGCAACGATATTCGCATCGTGGTCCATTACGACCGCGCGGGAGCTGGTGGTGCCCTGGTCGAGCGCAACGATATATTTTTTTTCAGTCATAATTTTTTGTCCCGTAGTCACATTACTGCGAAGCTTTTTGTTGAGTGTTGGCCGCAACGTCTTTCTCTTCAATCGCGCAGACATCGCACGGTAAATGACGACCAATCAGTTTGCGATAGGCCCATGCGCCCAAAATTGCGCCAGTAATTGGGCCAAACACTGGTACCAGGAAGTAAGGGATATCACGACCACCCGTGAAGGCAATCTCACCCCATCCGGCCAGTCCGGCGAACAGTTTCGGTCCGAAGTCACGCGCCGGGTTCATCGCAAAACCGGTTAGCGGCCCCATGGAAGCACCAATAACGGCAATCAGTAAGCCGATCAGCAGTGGTGCCAGAGGACCACGAGGTACACCGTTACCATCGTCGGTCAGGGCCAGAATCAGCCCCATTAGAATAGCGGTAATGACCATTTCAACCGCGAAGGCCTGCACAAAATTGATATGCGGGTTCGGATAGGTGGAGAAAGTACCTGCCAGACCCAGGCTTTCCGTACTGCCGCGCACGATATGGTTGGTTTGTTCGAAATCGAGGAAAAGATTGTAATAAAGCCCGTAAACCAATGCCGCTGCGCAAAAGGCGCCGGCAATTTGTGAAATAATAAAAGGGATGACTTTGCGTTTATCAAAACAGGCGAACAGCCAGAGTGCGATGGTGACCGCTGGATTCAGGTGTGCGCCAGAAACGCCTGCGGTCAGATAGATAGCCATCGCTACCCCCAGACCCCAGATGATGCTGATT
Source organism: Citrobacter sp. wls714 (assembly GCF_005281025.1). Taxonomy (NCBI): domain Bacteria; kingdom Pseudomonadati; phylum Pseudomonadota; class Gammaproteobacteria; order Enterobacterales; family Enterobacteriaceae; genus Citrobacter; species Citrobacter sp. wls714. The sequence goes on from NZ_SZWZ01000026.1 coordinate 87,876, forward strand.
TCCCACTGACCAAAAGTAGCCCCGGCCACTTTGAGTGCAGCGACACAGCCCACACCGAAGAAAATCAACAACCCGGTACCGAGGAATTCAGCAATGCACTGGCCTTTTAAGGTTGATGTTTGACTCATAATCGGATCCTGAAGAGAGTTTAATGTTTATTGTGTGCGAGAAGGTCACTGACATCCCCGGAGCCGGTAGGCACACTGTTAATTTATCGTTAACGCTCAAAAACGAGAAATATCGAAATTAAAATGTGTGTACTGCATCAACAAAATGAGCGTTTTCGCGCCATTGCGCGGTATTTGTTATACAAAAATAGTGTGAGCTGAATCATTTCACCGATCAATCTCTTAACACTTAAGCGTTATGACAGCCATGTCACCAGGAGAAAGACTAAAAGTGTTGCAAACCGCAATCTGCGCGGGATGCCGCTGGACAGGGATGACGCGGCTTCATACAATCGGTGTTAAGTAGAGTGCGCTCGTTTTTATTAAGGCGTCGCCGGTTATCGGGACGAGGATTTTTATCCATCAACGCCTTGCAATTCAGGAGAGGTATGACGATGTCATTAGAAGTGTTTGAGAAACTGGAAGCAAAAGTACAGCAGGCGATTGATACCATCACGCTGTTGCAGATGGAAATCGAAGAGCTGAAAGAAAAGAACAACTCACTGTCGCAGGAAGTTCAGTCTGCACAGCAGCAGCGTGAAGAACTGGAGCGTGAGAACAACAATCTGAAAGAACAGCAGAACGGCTGGCAGGATCGTCTGCATGCCCTTTTAGGCCGTATGGAAGAAGTCTAATTACGCTTTATCTTTCGCGTAATCGCCCCTGTTTGTAGGCCGGATAAGGCGTGAGCCGACATCCGGCAATCAGCGACAACGCATAAAAAAAGGCACCTTGCGGTGCCTTTTTGATCACTCGATATCGAGCGGGTCTTCGGAGAGAATTATCCCGGTGTTGTCGGCGTACAGGTGGTCGCCGGAGAAGAACGTCACGCCGCCAAAGTTGACGCGCACATCGCTTTCCCCAATGCCTTCACCGGAAGCGCCTACCGGAATTGCGGCAATCGCCTGAATGCCGATATCCAGTTCTTCCAGATCGTCTACCTGGCGTACTGAGCCGTAGATGACCAGACCTTCCCATTCATTCTGTACGGCCAGCCGCGCCAGTTCGGCATCGACCAGCGCGCGACGGACAGAACCGCCGCCATCGACCAGCAGAATGCGACCACGGCCGTTTTGTTCGAGCAGATCGTACAGCAACCCGTTGTCCTCGAAACATTTTACCGTGATGATTTGTCCGCCAAACGACGACCGTCCCCCAAAGTTAGAGAACAGCGGTTCCACGACGTTGACATCTTCCTGATAGATGTCACAAAGCTCGGATGTATCGTATTTCATAGGCTTAACGTTTAGTTGCTGCGAGAATTTTTAGTATATCGCGCTATGTGTACTGTTGGCAAAATCATCAATTGTTAATTGATATTTGTCAGTTAAAGAGACCACTGACTTAAGAAAATTCCAACGACAAACAGCAGGTTAGTTAATAGTGCCGCTTTTACGGTGCGTTCCAGCATCGGGCGCATTGCCTCAGGGTTCATCTCACGCATCACGTAACGCGCCTGTTTGAAAAGCAGCGGAGCGGCGAGAATAAACAGCCATCCCCACAGGCTTTGCAGCGAGAACAGGTTAAACAGCGCCAGACAGACCAGCGTACCCATCAGCAGGCAGGCATGGTAGCGGCGGGCATTCACGGCGCCTAAACGCACGACCAGCGTGTTCTTGCCATTCTCTCTGTCGCTGTTGATATCGCGCAGATTGTTGACGTTGAGCACAGCGGTTGCCAGCAGGCCGCAGGCGGTGGCAGGCAGAATCAGCGCCGGAATCAGCGTATGGGCCTGTAAATACCAGCTTCCCATCACGCTGAGCCAGCCGAAGAATACCAGCACGGAAATATCGCCCAGACCGATATATCCGTAAGGGCGATTACCCACGGTGTAAGTGATCGCGGCGATAATTGACAGGCCCCCGAGCACCAGGAAACCGACAAAATCCGCCAGCGTGTGACAGGCCACGGCAACCAGGGCCAGACCAGACAGACAGATCAACACTACGGTGACGATCAGCGCGCGCTTCATCTGCTCTTGGGTGATAACCCCTTTTTGCATACCGCGCAGTGGTCCAATGCGGTCGGGCTTGTCGCTGCCTTTGACGGCATCGCCATAGTCGTTAGCGAGATTGGACAGAATTTGCAGCAGTCCCGCCGTAATTAATGCCAGCAGAGCAACCAGCGGATCGAAGTATCCTTGCCACCATGCTAATGCCGTACCGACGATGATCGCCGCGAAGGCGAGCGGTAAGGTCTTAGGTCGTAAACTTTCCAGCCAGGCTTGTGAGCGGCTAATTTGTTGTTGTTCAGTCATATTTAGCGCCAATAAAAATGGGGCTTTATCAGCCCCATCAACAGTGATGAAAATGCATTGAACGCGATTATAGGATAAAACGGCTCAGATCTTCATCTGCGACCAGCGCATCCAGATGTTTGCTCACATATTCGGCATCAATTGTGATGCTTTGGCCGTTCAAATCGCTCGCATCATAGGAAATATCTTCCATCAGACGTTCCAGAACGGTGTGCAGCCGACGCGCACCGATGTTTTCGGTGGTTTCGTTAACCTGCCAGGCCGCTTCGGCAATGCGTTTAATGCCCGATTCGGTGAAGTTAATGTCCACACCTTCGGTCGCCATCAGCGCTTTGTACTGAACGGTGATGGAGGCATTCGGTTCGGTCAGGATACGCTCAAAATCGCTGGTGGTCAGCGCCTGTAGTTCAACGCGAATCGGCAGACGACCCTGCAGTTCCGGGATCAGGTCAGACGGTTTGGCTACCTGGAATGCGCCAGAAGCGATAAACAGAATGTGATCGGTTTTCACCATGCCGTGCTTAGTGGAGACCGTGCAGCCTTCAACCAGCGGTAGCAGGTCGCGCTGTACGCCTTCACGGGACACGTCCGGGCCAGAGGATTCGCCGCGCTTACAGATTTTGTCGATTTCGTCGATAAACACGATCCCGTGCTGCTCAACGGCGTCGATAGCTTCCTGTTTCAGCTCTTCCGGGTTCACCAGTTTGGCCGCTTCTTCTTCAATCAGCAGCTTCATCGCGTCTTTGATTTTCAGCTTACGCGGTTTTTGCTTCTGACCGCCCAGGTTCTGGAACATGGACTGCAGTTGGCTGGTCATCTCTTCCATGCCCGGAGGCGCCATGATTTCAACGCCCATCGGTGCGGCGGCGAGATCGATTTCGATCTCTTTATCGTCGAGCTGGCCTTCGCGCAGTTTTTTACGGAACGCCTGACGCGCAGCAGAAGGTTCCTGCGGTTGTTCAGACTGCCCCCAGTTATTTTTAGCTGGTGGGATCAGCACGTCGAGAATGCGCTCTTCCGCCATCTCTTCAGCGCGGAAGCGGTTTTTCTCAATTGCCTGAACGCGAACCATCTTAATGGCAGCGTCGGTCAGATCGCGGATGATGGAGTCAACTTCTTTACCAACATAGCCAACTTCGGTGAATTTGGTTGCTTCAACTTTGATGAACGGCGCGTTGGCCAGTTTTGCCAGGCGACGGGCGATTTCGGTTTTACCGACGCCGGTCGGGCCAATCATCAGAATATTTTTCGGCGTCACTTCATGGCGCAGCTCTTCGTTGAGCTGCATACGGCGCCAGCGGTTACGCAGGGCAATCGCCACGGAACGCTTAGCGTTATCCTGGCCGATGATGTGTTTGTTCAGTTCGCTGACAATTTCGCGTGGGGTCATTTCAGACATGGGGGATCCTTACGCTTTGGAGTTCAATTCTTCGATGGTATGGAAGTGGTTGGTATAAATGCAGATATCCCCTGCAATATCCAACGCTTTCTCAGCAATCTCGCGCGCGCCAAGCTCGGTGTTTTCCAGCAGAGCCCGTGCAGCAGCCTGGGCGTAGGGACCGCCGGAGCCGATGGCAATCAGATCGTTTTCTGGCTGGATGACGTCGCCGTTACCGGTGATGATGAGTGATGCCGTTTCATCTGCGACGGCCAGCAGCGCTTCGAGTTTGCGCAGCATACGGTCGGTACGCCAGTCTTTTGCCAGTTCAACGGCCGCTTTCACCAGGTGACCCTGGTGCATTTCCAGCTTGCGTTCGAACAGTTCGAACAGCGTGAATGCATCCGCAGTACCGCCCGCAAAGCCCGCAATGACTTTGTCGTTATACAGACGGCGGACTTTCTTCACGTTGCCTTTCATTACGGTGTTACCCAGTGTGGCCTGACCATCACCGGCGATTACCACATGGCCGTTACGGCGTACGCTTACTATTGTTGTCACGAGCAGACCCCTTGGTTACAAATGCAGAATACAGGCCCCGCACAGGATGCGGGGCGTAATGCAAGTATAGATGGGGGGGATTTTGGGGGTTTCAACCCCCAGTGGCGAGTCGAATGCAGTTTGTGTGACCAGCAACCTTCAGGCGGCTGATGGTGTTGTCGGCATTCTCTTTGCCTTTGACCGGACCAATGACCACGCGATTCCAGCCGTTGTTGGTGGTGATACGCGAGTTGAACCCTTCGAAGGCCAGCTGCGCGCGCACGGTTTCTGCCTGCTCAGCGCCTTTAAATGACCCGCACTGAACCATCCAGCGGCGTTCATCTTTTTTCTCCGCCGTCTGTTTTGGCGGTTGCGTTTCATTCGTTATTGGCGCGGCCGGTTGCGTTTTCGGCTGAACGGCGGTGGTATGCGCAGGCGTTTGCAGCAGATCCTGATACGGCTGTTGCGCCGCCGGTTTTGGCTGCGGTTTCGGCTGTTGTACCGGTGCGGTTTGCGCCGTACGCGTTTGCGGCTGCTGGTAAGGCTGTTCCGTTGCTCGTTGGCGTGGCTGTTGAGCCTGCTGCTGCGTAGTGTTCCACTGCTGCTGTTGCACCTGACGCTGACGCTGCAGCGTTTGCTGGCGTTGTTCAGGCGTTTGTTCGTTCCACGGGACTTCGTTGAGCTGCGTTGGCTGTTGACGCATGTCAGCCTGCATCTGCGCCAACAACTGGCGTTGCTCATTGGTTAACTGGTCGGCGTTCAGCACCTCGCCGCCGGCGGACGGTTCGGTAGGCGCGCGTACGCCAGGCTGACGGCTTTCCAGCTCTTTGATGTATCGCCAGCGCTCTTCCGGTTTTGGTGGAATGCCATTGCCGGTGACTTTCTGGTTTTGCAGCGTTTCGGACTCTTCTTTCTTGTGATGCGTAATGAAGTACAGACCACCGATAAAGGTCACGAGTACGGCTGCAGCAATAGCAACCATTGCGGGCGATACCGCAGGCGTATTGCGTTGTTTTTTCCGTGATGTGCTCTTTTTGCGCCGCGAAGGTGCCGGTTGGCCGCGACGTACATAATCTCGTTGTGCCACTATCGTTTCGCTGTATTTATTCGTTCGTCAGCCCGCCATGTTACTTAAGCGGCGGGCCTTTGACCAGACAGGGGAGTCCGAAAGCACTTTACTTTACGTCAGTGCCCGGGTTGTACCCCGAATAATAAGCTCGCAGTCCAGTAAACGTGAGCCACTGCTGACGTTCTGCCCTTGTAATTGATCGAGCAGTAACAGCATAGCTTCACGTCCGATATCGAAACGCGGCTGTGCGACGGTTGTCAGGGGTGGATCACAAAATTCCGCGAGCGAAATGTTATCGAAGCCGATAATCGATAAATCATCGGGCACCTTCAGGCCCTGACGTTTGGCGTAAGAGAGGGCGCCAAGCGCCATGACATCGCTGTGACAAAAGACCGCGGTAGGCGGCTGTGGTAGCGCCAGGAGCTGTTTAAGCGCATTGGCTCCCGCTTCATAGGTAAAGTCACCGCGCGCGATGAAATGCGGATCGACCGTAATTCCGTTGCGGCGCAGTGCCTGAACGTAACCTTGCAGACGGTAATGGCACAGCGGCATATCCTCTGGTCCGGCGATACAGCCAATGCGTTTATGTCCCAGTTCCAGCAGATAGTTCATCGCGTTAAAGGCGGCGGTGAGGTTATCAATGTGCACGGTGGGAAGTTCCAGCTCTGGCGCGAACTCGTTGGACATAACCATCGGCGGTAAATTACGCTGCTCTTCCACGCTGGCATCAAACGGCAGGCGCGAGCTGAGCAGCACCATGCCATCGATCTGCTTGGTGATAATGAGGTTAAGAAAGGTCTTTTCCTGCTGATTCTGGTGCGCGCAATCGCCGATAAGCACCAGATATCCCTGTTCTGCGGCGGTGACTTCTATGCCACGAATGACTTCGCTAAAAAACGGATCGCAGATATCCGGTACAATCACCAGAATGGTACGTGACTCATTACGCTTTACGTTGCGTCCCATCGATTGAGGTAGATATCCCACTTCCAGAGCAGCTTGCTCAACCTTGTTACGGGTTGACTGCGAAACTTTGTCTGGGTTCATTAATGCGCGGGATACGGTTGCCGTTGAGACTTTCGCCTTCAGAGCAACATCTTTCATCGTAGCGGCGGCAACCTGCTTATTCGGTTTCACTCTTTCTCCTCGCCAGGGCGGCTGGCACAGACTCGTCCCTGGATAACCTTCATCTGAAACATTTTTATCAGATAGTGAATGGAAGCGGTTACAGAATTTTCATAAAAAGTGTGATGGATATTTAATTTTACGATCCGCCTCGCATCGTGAGGGATTATCCCTCGATGGGATCGACATCCAGCACCCATTTAACCTTACGTGCATCGGGTAATGTATTAATCAGCGCCAGCGTGCCGCTGACGATATGCTGCAGGCGAATTCGCGACGGGTGCTGCAACAAAATTTGCCAGCGATAGCGACCGCCACGTTTGGGGGCCAGGGCAGGAACCGGGCCTAACACCCACAGTTTTTCATCGGCCAGCGGACTGGCCTGAATCAGATTTCGTAACTGCTGCAAGAACATCGGCGCATGCTGGTTGTTGTGATCTTCTGCCCGCACGATGACATGGCTGGTCCATGGGGGAAGCTGGAGCGTTTGTCGCTCGGCCAGCGCCTGTTCGGCAAAGGCGTCATAACCTTTATACAGCAAGGTTTGCAGCAGCGGATGTTCAGGGTGGTGCGTTTGCAGCACCACTTCGCCCTGTTTCCCGGCGCGCCCGGCACGCCCGGAAACCTGCGTATAAAGCTGGGCGAAGCGTTCTGCCGACCGGAAATCTGCGGAGAACAGCGCGCCGTCAACGTCCAGCAGCGCCACCAGGGTGACGTCCGGGAAATGGTGGCCTTTTGCCAGCATTTGCGTGCCGATCAGGATCCGCGCGCCGCCGCGGTGTACTTCCGCCAGATGCTGCTCCAGCGAGCCTTTACGGCTGGTCGTGTCGCGATCGATGCGTGAGATTGGCACGCCGGGGAAAAAAGGCGCCAGAGCCTGCTCAAGCTGTTCGGTGCCGAGTCCTACCGGAACCATATGCGTTGAGCCGCAGGAAGGGCACTGACGCGGTATCGGACGCTGACTGTCGCAGTGGTGGCAGCGCAGATGGTGCTGCGCCTGATGCAGCGTGTAGTAGTGATCGCAGCGCGGGCATTCAGCAATCCAGCCACAATCGTGACACAGCAGGGCAGGAGCAAAGCCCCGGCGATTCAAAAACAGGATCACCTGATTATCCGCCTGCAGGTGCTGACGCATACGGGCGATAAGCGCAGGGGCGAGTCCGGCCTGCACCTGCTGACCTTTCAGATCCAGTACGTGCTGAGTGGCTGGGCGGGCATTCCCGGCGCGGCGCGTCAGGCGCAGCATGCGGTATTTTTTCTGCCGCACGTTGCACAGCGTTTCCAGTGCTGGGGTGGCTGAGCCGAGAATGATGGGAATTTGTTCGCTATGGGCGCGATAAACCGCGAGGTCGCGCGCATGATAGCGCCAGCCTTCCTGCTGTTTATAAGAGCTGTCGTGCTCTTCGTCGATGACAATCACGCCCAGATTTTTAAACGGCGTAAACAGCGACGAGCGAGTGCCGATAACAATCGCCGCTTCGCCATTTTTCGCCTTCAGCCATGCCGAAAGACGTTCACTGTCATTTAAACCCGAGTGCAGGACTTCGACCGGCGCATTGAAGCGCTCGCGAAACCGGGCAATAGTTTGCGGCGTCAGGCCAATCTCCGGCACCATTACCAGTGCTTGTTTGCCCTGGGCGAGCACATTTTCCAGTACGCTTAAATAGACCTCTGTTTTACCCGATCCCGTCACGCCCGCTAATAGCCAGGCGCTAAAACTGTCAGAAGCGCTGTGGATCGCCCCGACAGCGGTAGCCTGTTCGGTATTCAGCCGCAGACGCTCACCGGAAACCGCGTAGTGCGTACGCCAGTCGCTAAATCCTGGCGTTTCGCTTGCCAGATCGCACAGGCCTTTTTTACGCAGCGCCTGCAAGGCGGCGTCATTAAATTCCAGCTCTGCCACCTGGTCGCGCCAGATTTTTCCCTGGCGTAATGCTGCCAGCGCCTGCTGCTGCTTGGGAGAGCGCTTCAGGCCGTTGAGATCAATAACCTGGCCCTCTTCAGTGGCAAACCAGTACCACATGGGCGCGTTGGTAGCCGGGCGTCCCTGGCGTAGCAGAATCGGCAGGGCATGAAACAGCACGTCGCCAATAGGATGATGATAATAGTCAGCTGCCCATAACAGCAGACGCCAGACGGAGGTCGAATAGACCGGTTCGCTGTCCAGCACTTCGAGAACGGCTTTTAATTCGCTCCGCGGCAGTTCGCTGTGCTCGCTGACGGAAAGGACGATGCCCACGCGCTCCTGCTGCTTGCCAAAAGGCACGCGTACACGACACCCGGCTTTGGCACTCATGCCTTCCGGCAGGAGGTAGTCAAAGGTGCGAGGTAGCGGAACGGGTAAGGCAACGTGCGCAACGGGCATTGAATCATCCTGACTTGAAATCTGGCGGGTTAGTATACACATTAGTGAAGGGTAGAATGCGGATCAGTTTGCATGAGCAGGTTAATTTCTGTATGATTCGCCGCCTTTGATGCAAATTGATTGCGTCAAACAATGACCATTACCCGAGAATTTCAAGCTGTTGATGCAGTGTGAAAGGTGACGGGGAATAATTAACATCGCGTGGTGTCTGGCGTTAGGGCTGGAAGAGCGACGCGGCCTTAAACCGAGGTTTTCCCATGAAAAAAGATATTCACCCGAAATACGAAGAAATTACTGCAAACTGCTCTTGCGGTAACGTCATTAAAATCCGCTCTACTGTCGGTCACGATCTGAACCTTGACGTGTGCAGCAAGTGCCACCCGTTCTATACTGGCAAGCAGCGTGATGTTGCTACCGGTGGCCGTGTTGATCGCTTCAACAAGCGTTTCAGCATCCCAGGCAGCAAGTAAGTTTCAGCTGTCAGAAAAAAGCGCCTTACGGCGCTTTTTTTGTATCTGCGCCTGAAGACTGAAATTTATATTGATGTGTTGAATAGTGTCTTTTATTTAATAAATAAAACAGTGTTTTTATTTTTTAGGTAAAATGTTTCTACTGGTGATCTGCGTCCTTTTTATCTTCTGGTTTTTGCCACTCATGCTAATTGTTGGCAAAATACCAAAGGTTTCTGCTTTCTTTCTAAAATACACTTTCGTCGAAATATAAAATTATTCTTAATCCTTCATCGTTTCCCATTAATGGACGGAACGAGATGGGTAATTTCCTTGATTTAGTGTGAAGAGGGATGGTCATGAAATTTAAATCTGCGTTATTACTGATTCCATTATTCTCTGTGGCCGCGCAAGCGGGTTATGTTGATTATCGTCATGAATATTATGACGATGGGCGTAATTACGATCGTGTTTATATGTCTCATCGTTTTGCGACTGGTTTTGGTGTTGCAGTTGAAGCTATTTCACGTTCCGAAGATACGCAATCTAATGATGCGTGGAATAATATGGAAAGTAATGGCAACGAGTATACGGCAAGCTACCAGTTTACCTGGCGGGATCTTATCTGGCAGCCGGGTATTGCGATTGAAACGGGCGATAACATCACGATTTATAAACCTTATATCCGCGTACAGTACAATATCAATGACTGCTGGTGGACTGCGTTCCGCTATCGTCAGGAGTACATGCGCAGAAACACTGACGGCAAGGATGACCGCATGGTCTATCGTCCGGAAGCATGGCTCGGTTATAACATTCATGACTGGATGTTTGAGCTTAACGGTATTTATAAAATTGCCGATAGCGAAGATTTATATAACAACCGCAAAGACGATTATGAATATAACTTCCGTGTGGCTTATAAAATAGGTTCCTGGATTCCATTTGTTGAGGTGGGTAACGTTTCCTCCGGTTATAACACCACCACCACAGACGATCGTCAGACTCGTTATCGTGTCGGTCTCGGTTATAACTTCTGACCATTAATACTCTTCATAGCGGTTTATTATGCTGAGCATCGGTATATACATATAGTTTGCGTGAATAATGAGTCTAAGGAGTTGACATCATGTCTAATGATGGAACTACAATCGGAAGTAATCAAAGTATTGCTGTCAGGCCTTTCGGATTAAGAGATAAATTTGGTTATTTGTGTGGTGACCTCGGAACCTGTTTTATTCTTGGGTTGGTGAACAGTTTTCTAATGATTTATTACACTAACGTACTCGGTATTTCCGGCGTTATTGTAGGCTCGCTCTATTTTGTAACCAAACTCTTTGATGCGTTTGTCGACGTTGGCGTAGGGCGTTTATGTGATACCTCTAAACTAACGGTACATGGACGGTTTAACCCGTGGGTGCGCCGTATGAAGTATCCTTTCTGCATCATTGCGGTCGTCTTGTTCCTGCCATTTGTGAATGATTTCTCTTATACGGCGAAAATTATCTACATCTGCTGCTCCTATTTTATCTACGGTTCGTTGTTATCGACGGTCAGTATCCCGTATGGTGCCATGTCTGCGGCGATCAGCTCGAACCCGGAAGATCGTGTTTCGCTCTCAACCTGGCGCAGCGTTGGGTCAGCCATCGGCGGCGGGGCAACCGGCTTTTTTATTCCAATTCTGATGTACACCACCCTGGTGGACGGAAGCCAGGTGATTTCCGGGCAGCATTTCTTTTGGATTGCCATTGGTTGCGCAGTGCTGGGCTTTATCTTTTTAACCCTAACCTGTCAACTAACGACGGAACGCGTGCGTGTGGAGAGAAAAGAGAGCATGCCCGTGTCGGTATTACTGAAGGGGTTGTTACGCAACAAGGCACTGATTGTTCTGGTTGTGGTGGATCTGCTGATTGTGATTAATCAGGGGTTGTCCGGGACCAATATGACCTACCTGTTTAATGACTATTTCCATAACAAAGAGGCCATGTCCGTTGCATTGCTGTTTACCTTTGGCTCTCTGGTTTTGCTGGCGCCATCGGCATCCTGGCTCACGAAGCGGTTTGGTAAAAAAGAAGCGAGTGTAGGCGCGTTGCTCTTTGCGGTAGCGATGTATCTGATTATGTACTTCGTCCACATTACCGACGCGAAAGTCTATTTGGTTTTCCTGTTTCTGGCGACGCTGGGTGTGGGGTTATTCAACCTGATGATATGGGCGTTTATGACTGATGTTTGTGATTATCACCAGTATGTCACTGGCGATCGTGAGGATGGTACCGTTTATGGCGTGAACTTCTTCGCCCGCAAGGTCGGTCAGGCGTGCGCCGGGGCTATTGGCGGCTTTATGCTGGCCATCATTGGTTATCAATCTTCCTCAACGGGTGGGGCTGTGCAAACCAGCATCGTGCAGGAAAATATTTATACGATGGCGAATCTCCTGCCGGCTTTGTGCCTGTTTTTGGCGGCGGTCATTCTGATTTATTGCTATCCATTGAACCGTAAAGAAACGCTCAAAATGGAAGAAACATTGAATAAACTCAATGGAATTAGTAAGTAGCGTTGTGAAAGATGGCGGGAGCAATCCCGCCTTCTTTCATCTTTCTTCAACAATTAGTATTCCCACGTTTCCGGGTTGATACCCAGTTCACGCATGATTACCTTTGCTTCTTCCGGGATTTCATCACTGCGCTCTTTACGCAGGTCGTCATCGTTGGGTAGTGGTTGCCCGGTAAAAGCATGCAGAAACGCTTCACACAGCAGTTCGCTATTGGTGGCGTGGCGCAGGTTGTTCACCTGACGACGCGTGCGTTCATCGGTAAGGATTTTTAACACCTTCAGAGGAATGGAAACCGTAATTTTTTTTACTTGCTCACTCTTCTTACCGTGCTCAGCGTATGGGCTGATATATTCGCCGCTCCATTCAGCCATGAGATACCTAATCCTCTTCGTCATTAATATTGAGGCCAGAACCTGAGCCCGGACCATAATTGCGCGTAGTTTATCGTAGTGGCGCGGCCCTGACACGAAGTAAGCCGACGCGGATGTACGCTAATGCATATAATTTTAACGGCTATTTGCGGTTTGCTCAATCTATACGCAAAGAAGTTTAGATGTCCAGATGTATTGACGTCTATTGTAACTATGATTAATCTGGTGCCTGACTTTTCACCGACTCAGCCAGGATCTCCTCAATATGACGCGTAAACAGGCCACCATCGCAGTGCGTAGCGGATTAAATGACGACGAACAGTACGGTTGCGTTGTCCCGCCGATTCACCTCTCCAGTACCTATAACTTTACCGGTTTTAATGAACCTCGCGCCCATGACTATTCACGCCGCGGTAACCCGACGCGCGATGTGGTTCAGCGCGCGTTGGCAGAACTGGAAGGTGGCGCGGGCGCGGTACTAACCAATACCGGTATGTCGGCGATTCATCTGGTGACGACGGTATTCCTGAAACCTGGCGATCTGCTGGTCGCGCCGCACGACTGTTACGGTGGCAGCTATCGCCTGTTTGACAGTCTGGCAAAGCGTGGCTGTTATCGCGTACTGTTTGTCGATCAAGGCGATGAGCGGGCGTTGCAGGCGGCGCTGGCGGAAAAACCGAAGCTGGTGCTGGTAGAAAGCCCCAGCAACCCGCTACTACGCGTGGTGGATATTGCGAAAATCTGTCAATTGGCGCGTGAAGCTGGTGCAGTCAGCGTGGTGGACAACACTTTTTTAAGCCCGGCATTGCAAAATCCACTGGCATTGGGCGCCGATCTGGTGTTGCATTCATGCACGAAATATTTAAACGGTCACTCAGACGTGGTGGCTGGTGTGGTGATAGCGAAAGATCCGGAAACGGTCACTGAACTGGCGTGGTGGGCGAACAATATTGGCGTGACCGGCGGCGCGTTTGATAGTTATCTGCTGTTGCGCGGCCTGCGTACTCTGTCACCGCGTATGGAGGTGGCGCAACGTAATGCTCAGGCGATTGTTGATTATCTGCAAACGCAGCCGCTGGTGAAAAAATTGTATCACCCGTCATTGCCGGATAATCAGGGGCATGAGATTGCCGCGCGTCAGCAAAAAGGCTTTGGCGCGATGCTGAGTTTTGAACTGGATGGCGATGAGCAAACGCTGCGTCGCTTCCTTGGTGGGCTGTCATTGTTTACGCTGGCGGAATCGTTAGGAGGCGTTGAAAGTCTGATCTCCCACGCTGCAACCATGACACACGCGGGAATGGCGCCAGAAGCGCGCGCGGCAGCAGGGATTTCGGAAACGCTGCTGCGTATCTCCACCGGTATTGAAGATGGCGAAGATTTAATTGCCGACCTGGAAAATGGCTTCCGGGCTGCAAACAAGGGGTAAACATGAGTGTGATTGCGCAGGCAGGGGCGAAGGGTCGTCAACTGCACAAATTTGGTGGTAGTAGTCTGGCTGATGTGAAATGTTATCTGCGTGTCGCAGGCATTATGGCGGAGTACTCGCAGCCTGATGACATGATGGTTGTTTCAGCCGCAGGCAGTACCACTAACCAGTTGATTAGCTGGCTGAAGTTAAGCCAGACCGATCGTCTTTCTGCGCATCAGGTTCAGCAGACGTTACGTCGCTATCAGAGCGAGCTGATTAGCGGTTTGTTACCACCAGAAGTGGCCGACGGCCTGATTGGTGCGTTTATTCACGACCTGGAGCGTCTGGCCGGATTACTCGACAGCGGCGTGAACGATGCCGTTTATGCTGAAGTTGTCGGACACGGTGAGGTATGGTCGGCGCGTTTGATGTCCGCCGTCCTTAACCAACAAGGTATGGAATCGGCCTGGCTGGATGCGCGCGATTTTTTACGTGCGGAGCGTAGCGCTCAGCCGCAGGTGGATGAAGGTCTCTCTTACCCATTGCTGCAGCAACTGCTGGCGCAACATCCGGGTAAACGCCTGGTCGTTACCGGTTTTATTAGCCGTAGCAACGCCGGTGAAACGGTACTGCTGGGGCGTAATGGTTCTGACTACTCGGCGACGCAGGTTGGCGCGTTGGCTGGGGTTTCTCGCGTAACTATCTGGAGCGATGTCGCCGGGGTTTACAGTGCGGATCCGCGTAAAGTGAAAGATGCCTGCCTGCTACCGCTGCTGCGTCTGGATGAAGCCAGCGAACTGGCGCGTCTGGCGGCTCCGGTCCTCCATGCCCGTACCTTACAGCCGGTTTCCGGCAGTGATATTGATCTCCAGCTGCGTTGTAGCTATACGCCGGAGCAAGGTTCAACGCGTATTGAACGCGTGCTGGCTTCCGGGACCGGGGCGCGTATCGTGACCAGTCATGACGACGTCTGCCTGATTGAGTTTCAGGTTCCCACCGGTCAGGACTTTAAGCTGGCCCACAAAGAGGTCGACCAGATTTTAAAACGCACCCAGGTGCGTCCGCTGGCGGTGGGTGTGCATCCCGATCGCCAACTGCTGCAATTTTGCTATACCTCCGAAGTCGCTGACGGCGCGTTGAGAATTCTTGATGAGGCCGGATTGCCGGGAGAGCTGCGTCTGCGTCAAGGGCTGGCGCTGGTGGCGATGGTCGGGGCGGGCGTCACCCGTAACCCGTTGCACTGCCACCGCTTCTGGCAGCAACTGAAAGGTCAGCCGGTTGAGTTCACCTGGCAGTCGGAGGAGGGCATCAGCCTGGTCGCCGTACTGCGTACTGGACCGACGGAGAGCCTGATCCAAGGTCTGCATCAGTCAATTTTCCGCGCGGAAAAACGTATCGGCCTGGTGTTGTTCGGGAAGGGGAATATTGGATCACGTTGGCTGGAGCTATTCGCCCGTGAGCAAAGTACGCTCTCGGCGCGTACCGGATTAGAGTTCGTGCTGGCAGGTGTGGTTGATAGCCGCCGTAGCTTGCTGAATTATGAAGGGCTGGATGCCAGCCGCGCGTTGGCCTTCTTTGATGATGAGGCAGTGGAACAGGATGAAGAGTCGTTGTTCCTGTGGATGCGCGCCCACCCGTATGATGACTTAGTGGTGCTGGACGTAACTGCCAGTGAGCAGTTGGCTGATCAATATCTGGATTTCGCCAGCCACGGTTTCCATGTTATCAGCGCCAACAAACTGGCAGGTGCGAGCAGCAGTAATAAGTATCGCCAAATTCATGATGCGTTTGAAAAAACCGGTCGTCACTGGCTGTACAACGCCACTGTGGGCGCAGGTTTGCCGATCAACCATACCGTGCGCGATCTGATTGATAGCGGAGATACCATTCTGTCGATCAGCGGGATCTTCTCTGGCACGTTGTCGTGGCTGTTCCTGCAATTTGATGGCACGGTGCCTTTCACCGACCTGGTGGATCAGGCGTGGCAGCAGGGGCTGACCGAACCAGACCCGCGCGTGGATCTTTCCGGCAAGGATGTGATGCGTAAGCTGGTGATTCTGGCGCGTGAAGCGGGTTACGACATCGAGCCGGATCAGGTTCGCGTGGAGTCGCTGGTGCCTGCGCATTGTGAAGAAGGCTCTATTGACCATTTCTTTGAAAATGGCGATGAACTGAACGAGCAGATGGTGCAGCGTCTGGAAGCGGCGCGTGAAATGGGGCTGGTGCTGCGCTATGTGGCGCGTTTTGACGCTAACGGTAAAGCACGTGTGGGTGTTGAAGCGGTACGTTCTGAGCACCCGCTGGCGGCATTGTTGCCGTGCGATAATGTGTTCGCCATTGAAAGCCGCTGGTATCGCGATAACCCGCTGGTGATTCGCGGACCTGGCGCAGGCCGCGATGTGACCGCCGGAGCCATTCAATCGGATATCAACCGCCTGGCGCAGTTGCTGTAGTTTGCGTTGCCGGATGGCGCTTACGCTTATCCGGCCTGGCTATGACACGAACCATAGGCCCGGAAAGCGGCAGCGCCACCGGGCAAATCGCTCTGGGTGATCAGGGTGTTGTATTTCTCCGTCAGCGTCCTTATCGTCTGAAACACCGAATGGGCCGAGTAACGGGCGCTATCCCGAAATTTCGGCTGTTGCTGCAGCCAGGCGATAAAATGATGACTTGCGCTCAGCGTTATCGAGGCTCCTTTTTCAACCTGTCCCTCCGTTAACAAACACACCATTTTACGCCTGTTGTTCTGTTGCCAAATCTGCCACTGGTTTTGCCACCATCCCTGATAACTTTTGCCCAGTAATTGCCAGGGCATGGTGTGTTGGTCGTCGCCCATTTCTTCATCCACAAACCAAAGCGAGGCGTGATGTTCGCGAAATTGTTCCGCCCATGCGGTAATCACAGCGCCGCGCAGAAAGCATTCGTGGGCGATGATGTGCATTTTAACCGTTGGCCAGAGATGGCTCAGAATGCGGAAATGCCCATGCGTGGTAATGACCGGGCGTAAAATCTTACCGCTGGCGTTACGTTTGAGCATCGCGCTGCCGTACTGAATTTCGTCAAACTGGCTGCGACGTAAAAACTGCGTTTCTCGCTGATTTACACGTTGGATAACATCGTCATGATTCGCTGTGGCCTCGACCATCCCGCGCCAGCGGTAAACTAATGACTTGCCAACAGAATGAGGGGAAAAGTTGCTGGAAATATGCAAAATATTGCCGCGAATAGCATCAAAACTGAGTAATACATACAGTTTCTGATCTGCACTTGCGCCCTGAAAAGGGACGATAAGCGGCACCGTCACTATTTGTTCTGGCGGATCAATAGTCGTCGATGGCGGTTGTCTGGGGGTCCAGACTTTTCTACAGCTCCGGCACTGTAGGCGCTGGGTTCCCTGTGGGTTATGTCCATAACGGATCGGTTCCCGCTGATAGCAATTTGGGCAAAAAAGACCGCTGTTAATTGCAAAATGTGTAAAACAGGCGGCCAACCACTCGCGGAAATGTTCAGCGTTAAACAGCGGGGGATAACTTCCGCATGCCCGGCAGTGCAGGGCGGCGTAGCCCAGCCGGTAATCGGGCCAGCTGTAATCAACTGAGTTTGCCAGCCCCAGATTTTTGCAGCCAAAAGACTTGCAGCAGTTGATGGTGAACAGAGATGTCATCGCATTACCAACGATTTTTAATGGTCGTTGATTTTGCCCTGCAACTATTACCGATGGGTGTGAGTCTTCTCACATAAAAAAACCTTTCAGAACGTAACGTAGCGATTCTTTATATGACTGAAAGGGATTGATTATGAAGTTAAAAATGCTTGCTGTCGGTGTTCTGGTATCGCTGCCGTTATGGGCATCAGCGAAAGACGTCACGATTATCTATACCAACGATCTCCATGCCCACGTCGAACCTTATAAAGTCCCGTGGATTGCTAATGGCACACGCGATGTTGGCGGTTGGGCCAATATCACGACGATGGTGAAGCAGGAAAAAGCGAAAAATAGCGCGACCTGGTTCTTTGACGCGGGTGATTACTTCACCGGGCCGTACATCAGCAGCCTGACAAAGGGCAAGGCGATTATCGATATCATGAATACGATGAATTTCGATGCCGTCACTATGGGGAATCATGAGTTCGATCACGGCTGGGATAATACGTTGTTGCAACTGAGCCAGGCGAAATTCCCCATTGTGCAGGGCAATATCTTTTACCAGAACAGCAGCAAAATGTTCTGGGATAAGCCCTGGACCATTATTGAAAAAGATGGCGTAAAGATTGGCGTCATAGGTCTGCACGGTGTGTTTGCTTTTGATGATACGGTTTCGGCTGCGACGCGCGTTGGCATTGAGGCGCGGGATGAGGTGAAGTGGCTGCAACGTTATATCGATGAATTAAAAGGTAAGGTCGATCTGACGGTGGCGTTGATCCACGAAGGTACGCCGGCGCGTCAGTCCAGCCAGGGAAGTACAGATGTGCGTCGTGCGCTGGATAAAGATATCCAGACTGCAGGTCAGGTGCATGGCCTGGATATCCTGATCACCGGCCATGCGCATGTGGGCACGCCAGAGCCGATTAAAGTCGGTAATACCTTAATTCTCTCCACCGACAGCGGCGGTATTGATGTCGGTAAACTGGTGTTGGATTACCAGCAAAAACCGCATCAATTTACCGTGAAGAATTTCGAGCTAAAGACTATCTACGCCGATGAGTGGAAACCCGATCCGCAGACGAAACAGGTGATTGATGGCTGGAATAAAAAGCTTGATGAAGTGGTGCAACAGACGGTTGCCAACTCGCCGGTTGAGCTGACGCGTGCTTACGGGGAATCCTCCTCGTTAGGGAATCTGGCGGCGGATGCATTATTGGCTGCGGCGGGTAAAGATACCCAATTAGCGCTTACCAACTCAGGGGGCATTCGTAATGAAATCCCGTCAGGTGCTATTACGATGGGCGCAGTTATTAGTACCTTCCCGTTCCCGAACGAGTTGTCTACGATGGATCTTACCGGTAAGCAACTGCGTAGTTTGATGGAGCACGGCGCAGGTTTAAGCAACGGCGTACTGCAGGTATCCAAAGGGTTTGAGATGAAGTACGACAGCAGCAAACCGGTTGGCCAACGGGTCACCGTATTGACGCTGAACGGTAAGCCAATTGAGGAAGCTGTGATTTATCACATTGCCACCAATAGCTTCCTGGCAGACGGCGGTGATGGTTTTACGGCATTCACCGAAGGCACCGCGCGTAATACATCCGGCGGTTACTATGTCTCTAATGCCGTGGTTGATTATTTCAAAGCGGGAAATACGCTGACGGATGAGCAACTGAAAGGTATGCGCGTGGAAGATGTGAAAAAGTAACACGTTCAGGCCAGCAAACAATCCGCTGGCCTGTTGTTTTAGCCTCTGTGGGAGGCAAACACCTCTTTTGCGGCGAACAAGCCGTTGAGTGCCGCGGGGAAGCCAGCGTATACGGCCATCTGCATAATCACTTCGACGATCTCATCCTGCGTTAAGCCTACGTGTAATGCTGCGCCAATATGCACCTTCAATTGCGGGGCGGCATTACCCAGCGCCGTTAACGCCGCGACGGTAGCAATCTCTCTACTGCGTAAATCCAGACCCGGTCTTGAATAGATGTCGCCAAAAGGAAATTCGAGCAGGTAGCGGGCGAAGTCTGGCGCAATATCTTGCAGACTTTCGACGACCGCATCGCCCCCTTTACCATCCACTTTTTGCAGCATCTTCTGACCGGTAATAAAGCGTTCTGAATGCATAATCTCTTCCTCATTTGTCTGGTATATGGTCTGAGGATAGAGCGTGCAGAATGATTGGGATAATACCGTTTCCGTGATACCTTTTCGGTATGACAACATCGCCTTTGCACACTCTGGATATTCGCCTGCTGCGTTACTTTTCCGTAGTGGCGGAAGAGAACAATATGAGCCGGGCGGCGCAGCGTTTATTTATGTCGCAGCCGCCGCTGAGTCGCCATATTCGCCAGCTTGAAGAACGTCTGGGGATGACGCTTTTTGTCCGTCATACCCGTGGTTTGACGCTGACGGAAGATGGTCTGCGCGTACTGGAAATAGTGCGTCCGCTGCTGACGATGTACGAAGAAACCTGCGCGACGTTGAGTCAGTTAGCGCAAGCTGGGGAGCACTCTTTGCGCCTGGGGCTAAGTACGGCGTTTGAACAAGGTGTTTTTGCTTCGCTTGAATCGCAGCTACACGGGTGTACGGAGAAACTACATATTGTTCGTCATGGTTCGCCTGAGCTGGTGCGGCAGGTTCGTCGGGGAAAACTGGATGCAGCGCTGGTGGCGTTACCGCTTGAGACTCCTGGGCTTACCGCTATGCAACTTGGCTGGCAAGAGCCGATGATTGCCGCATTACCCGCGATCTGGCCAGAGGCGAGCCTGCCGTCACTCTCATTAACGACGCTGAACCACCGGCCACTGTTCTGGTTTAAACGCGAACGGAACCCTGCCTTTTTTGATTACACCCGACATATTTTTCGTCGCGCCGGTTATTCTCCTGCCTGTATTGAAGAGCCGCTGGAACATGACGTGCTGCTGGCGCGGATCGCCCATGGCGACGGTCTGAGTTTACTCCCGGCCTCCTTTTCCGCTATCCAGCGTCAGGGCGTGATATTTCTGCCGCTTACCGATTCCGCATTACGTATCCACGTGGGATTGGTAATGCTGCCTGAGAGCGAAGCAACGTTGCAGTGGTTGCAGACGGTTGCGAACCAATCCCTCGGTCTTTCAGGTTGATGTGAATTTTTTTCACGTTGACTGAGTATTCCTCACCTTTAACGATGATTTTTGTGTTGACGCCAGCGTGCTTTTCCGTCATTTTTACATCTAGACGTCTAAACGTATAGCAGTTCACAACACAACATATAACGACAAAAGATTGATGAGGTAAGGTATGAGCTTTTTTCACGCCAACCAGCGGGAAGCGCTGAATCAGAGTCTGGCCGAAGTACAGGGGCAGATTAACGTTTCTTTCGAATTTTTCCCGCCGCGCACCAGTGAAATGGAGCAAACCCTGTGGAACTCTATCGATCGCCTGAGCAGCCTGAAGCCGAAGTTTGTTTCAGTCACTTACGGTGCAAACTCTGGTGAGCGCGACCGCACGCATAGCATTATTAAAGGGATTAAGGATCGCACCGGGCTTGAAGCGGCGCCGCACCTGACCTGTATTGATGCGACCCGCGATGAGCTGCGCACTATTGCTCAGGACTACTGGAATAACGGTATTCGTCATATTGTTGCCCTGCGCGGTGACCTGCCGCCGGGAAGCGGTAAACCGGATATGTATGCCTCTGACCTGGTGACTCTGCTAAAAGACGTTGCGGACTTTGATATCTCCGTTGCGGCTTACCCGGAAGTACACCCGGAAGCGAAGAGTGCTCAGGCCGATCTGCTGAACCTGAAGCGTAAGGTTGATGCCGGTGCGAATCGCGCGATCACCCAATTTTTCTTCGATGTAGAAAGCTATCTGCGTTTTCGCGATCGCTGCGTGTCAGCGGGTATCGATGTGGAAATTATTCCGGGCATCCTGCCGGTATCTAACTTTAAACAGGCGAAAAAATTTGCCGACATGACCAACGTCCGCATTCCGGCATGGATGTCGACTATGTTTGCTGGCCTGGATGACGATGCGGAAACCCGCAAGCTGGTGGGCGCAAACATCGCCATGGATATGGTGAAAATTCTCAGCCGCGAAGGGGTGAAAGATTTCCATTTCTATACTCTCAATCGCGCCGAAATGAGCTACGCAATTTGTCACACGCTGGGAGTAAGACCGGCATAATCAGTACGTCAGCTCTCTGCGGAGGGTTTTTTATTGATCATTTTGATCTACATCTCTGTAACTAAAAATATAAAAGGATCTGGCTATCGAATCTGTGGGTTATTTCGACTATATCTAATCTTTGGTGGTGTATATCGTAGTCATAACACTGTAAAGGGAGCATATAGATGAGCATGTCCGACGATAGCCAGAACGCATCAACTGCCGGTAAGTGTCCTTTCCATCAGGGCGGGCCGGATCACAGCGCGGGAGCTGGAAGAAGTAACCGCGACTGGTGGCCTAATCAACTCCGCGTTGATCTTTTGAACCAACATTCCAATCGTTCGAACCCGCTGGGTGAGGACTTCGACTACCGCAAAGAATTTAGCAAACTTGACTACTCTGCCCTGAAAGGGGATCTCAGAGCCCTTCTGTCCGAATCTCAACCGTGGTGGCCTGCTGACTGGGGCTCTTATGCCGGTTTGTTTATCCGTATGGCATGGCACGGGGCAGGGACCTATCGTTCCATCGATGGACGCGGTGGCGCGGGTCGCGGACAACAGCGTTTTGCACCACTGAACTCCTGGCCGGACAACGTCAGCCTGGATAAAGCGCGTCGTCTGCTGTGGCCAATCAAGCAGAAATATGGCCAGAAAATCTCCTGGGCCGACCTGTTTATCCTCGCGGGCAACGTGGCGCTGGAAAACTCCGGCTTCCGTACCTTCGGTTTTGGCGCGGGTCGTGAAGATGTCTGGGAACCGGATCTCGACGTAAACTGGGGTGATGAAAAAGCCTGGCTGACCCACCGTCACCCGGAAGAACTGGCAAAAGCGCCGCTGGGCGCAACCGAAATGGGTCTTATCTATGTGAACCCGGAAGGGCCGGATCATAGCGGCGAACCGCTTTCTGCGGCCGCGGCGATTCGCGCGACCTTCGGTAACATGGGAATGAACGACGAAGAAACCGTGGCGCTGATTGGCGGCGGTCATACGTTAGGTAAAACCCACGGCGCAGCAGCAGCTTCCCACGTTGGGGCCGATCCTGAATCTGCGCCGATTGAAGCGCAAGGCTTAGGCTGGGCCAGCAGCTATGGTAGCGGCGCGGGTGCAGACGCGATTACTTCCGGCCTGGAAGTGGTCTGGACGCAAACGCCGACTCAGTGGAGCAACTATTTCTTCGAGAACCTGTTCAAATATGAGTGGGTCCAGACTCGCAGTCCGGCTGGTGCTATCCAGTTCGAAGCGGTGGATGCGCCGGAGATTATCCCCGATCCGTTTGATCCTGAGAAAAAACGCAAGCCGACGATGCTGGTCACCGACCTGACGCTGCGTTTCGATCCTGAGTTCGAGAAGATCTCTCGTCGTTTCCTCAATGATCCGCAGGCGTTCAACGAAGCCTTTGCCCGTGCGTGGTTTAAACTGACGCACCGCGATATGGGGCCGAAAGCGCGTTACATCGGACCGGAAGTGCCAAAAGAAGATCTGATTTGGCAGGATCCGTTGCCGCATGCGTTCTTCAACCCAAGCGAAGAGGATATTCTTAACCTGAAGGCGACCATTGCTGCTTCCGGGTTGTCCGTGGGCGAATTGGTATCGGTAGCGTGGGCTTCGGCATCAACCTTCCGCGGTGGGGATAAACGTGGCGGTGCGAATGGCGCTCGTCTGGCGCTCGACCCACAGCGTGGTTGGGATGTGAATGCTACCGCAGCACGCGTACTGCCCGTGTTAGAGGGCATCTATAAATCAGCCCATACCGCGTCGTTGGCCGATATTATCGTGCTGGCTGGTGTCGTAGGCGTGGAGCAGGCTGCAAGCGCTGCGGGTGTCAGCATCAATGTTCCTTTTGCGCCGGGCCGCGTGGATGCGCGTCAGGATCAAACGGATATTGAGATGTTTGAACTGCTCAAGCCAATTGCGGACGGGTTCCGTAACTATCGTTCTCGCCCTGACGTATCAACCACTGAGTCACTGCTGATCGATAAAGCACAGCAGCTGACGCTGACCGCACCGGAAATGACTGTGCTGGTGGGCGGTATGCGCGTACTGGGCACCAACTTCGATGGCAGCCAGCACGGTGTCTTTACCGATCGTCCTGGCGTACTCAGCACTGACTTCTTCGTCAATTTGCTGGATATGCGTTACGAATGGAAAGCGGTTGATGAGTCACAAGAGCTGTTTGAAGGTCGTGACCGTCTGAGTGGCGAAGTAAAATACACCGCAACTCGCGCCGATCTGGTGTTTGGTTCTAACTCTGTACTGCGTGCAGTGGCTGAAGTTTATGCCTGCAGCGATGCGCACGAGAAGTTCGTGAAGGACTTTGTGGCGGCATGGGTGAAAGTGATGAACCTGGATCGTTTCGATCTGCTGTAAACAAAAACGCCGGATGGCGCTTGCGCGTATCCGGCATGGTATGAATAAAAAATCCCCGTGATTGCGGGGATTTTTTATTGGCAGGTTATTCCCACTCTTGCAGATAACGCTGCCCATACTGGTCAGCGACCAGCAATGCGGCATACACCTGATCCGGCGTTGCGCCGCCAGGCATGTTGTGGATGGTTTCGCCTTCAGCACAGGCAGCCTCTGCCACAATGCGCATTTTCGCCGGGATATCCTGTTTGATATCCAGTTGCGCCAGGGTAATCGGCAACCCAACGGAATGACAGAGTGCCGCCACGGTTTCGATTTCATCGACCGGCGCGTTTTCCAGCACCAACTGCGTTAGCGTACCAAACGCCACTTTCTCGCCGTGGTAGTAATGATGCGCATCCGGGATCGCCGTCAGGCCGTTATGAATGGCGTGAGCCGCTGCCAGACCACCGCTTTCAAAACCGACGCCGCTCAGATAGGTATTGGCCTCAATAACGTGCTCCAGCGCAGGTGTAACCACGTGCTGCTCGGCTGCCAGCATCGCTTTTTCACCTTCTTCTACCAGTGTATTAAAGCACAGCTCAGCCAGTGCCAGCGCCGCCTGGGTACACTGACCGCCCGCCATGGTAGTTGCGCCGCTGCGTGAACAGGCACGCGCTTCGAACCAGGTCGCCAACGCATCACCGATGCCTGCGGCTAACAGACGTGCCGGTGCGCCCGCGACAATTTTAGTATCAACAATGACCCTGTCCGGGTTGTTCGGCAGTAGCAGATAGCGATCGAATTCACCCGCATC
Organism: Citrobacter sp. wls714; assembly: GCF_005281025.1. Taxonomy (NCBI): domain Bacteria; kingdom Pseudomonadati; phylum Pseudomonadota; class Gammaproteobacteria; order Enterobacterales; family Enterobacteriaceae; genus Citrobacter; species Citrobacter sp. wls714. The sequence continues at coordinate 112,513 of NZ_SZWZ01000026.1, forward strand.
GGTGTAAATGACGGACAGGGCGCTGCACGGTGCATCGGTAGAGGCGATGGTTGGCGCAATGGCAACAGGCACGCCCATAAAATGCGCCAGCGCTTTGGCGGTATCCAGCGTTTTCCCGCCGCCAATACCAAGTACTGCGCCACATTGCGCTTTTTCCGCCACGCCGCGCAAACGGTCGATTTCGTTTTGCGAACATTCACCGCCAAAAGGCGCGATCTCCAGCGCCAGTCCGGCATCCTGGAAGCTTTTTTCCAGCGCGGATTGTGCGAAGCCTAAGACAAACTTGTCCCCAACGACCAGCCAGCGTGCTGCCAGTGGTTTGAGGTAGCTGCCAAGACGGGTAATAACATCGGCACCCTGGATGTACTTACCAGGTGATTGAATAATGCGATCCATACTTTATTTCCCTCACAGGTTGATGTGACCAAATGCGTTGTTCCAGTCCTGCTCAAACTTCTCTATTGCTGACTCTACCGCAGGGGTATTGAGCATTTGTTGCGCTACGTCTAAGGGCAGAGTGATTGCTTCACATCCTGCCAGTAAGCAATCCAGCGCCTGACGCGGGGTTTTAAAGCTGGCCGCCAGTACCATGCTGTTTGGCGCATGTAGCTCCAGTAGCATTTGCAGTTCCTGTACCGTGCGGATCCCGTCGCCGCCCTGAGCGTCAATGCGGTTAACGTAAGGCGCGATATATTTTGCGCCAGCCAGCGCGGCCAGTAGACCTTGCGAAGCACTGTACACGGCGGTTCCCAGGGTGGTGATACCCTCTTTTTTCAGTAACTTGATGGCGGCCAGACCTTCAGCAGTAACGGGAATTTTCACCACGATACCCGGTACGGCATTGCTCAGACGTTTGGCTTCTTCCACCATCCCCTGCGCGTCGCGGCTCATGGTTTGGGCAAAAAGAATGCCCTCTTCGCCAATGGCGTTTTGCAGGCGCGGCAGCACATCCCAGATGGATTCTTTGCTTGCCGCCACAATGCTTGGGTTGGTGGTGACACCCGCGATAGGGAAGATGCGGGCCAGACGTTCAACTTCCGCGACGTTGGCGGTATCAAGGTAAAGTTCCATACAAAACACCCTCTTAATTTTGCGTGAGCAGCCCGTTGCCGGAATGCGTTGTTGTGCACAGGATAAGAGCGTTTTGCCGCATCGCGCTATCTGACAAATCTGTCAAAAGCTGGATAAATGTAATGTATCTATAAAAGTGAGATTTACTTCACATGTCAGCTACGAATAGGGTTTGTTGCGGTGATGGGGATGGTGAGTTAGCTTTTGATATTACAAAAATCCAGTTAATGTTGTTTTTATCTTCTTTATTGCTGGCGGATCGCTTTCTCCGTCAACTGGCTGTGATATTGCCGGCGATATTCTGAGGGCGAACGTTCGGTATTCTTGCGAAACAGGCGGCAGAAGTAGTTGCTGTCAACAAACCCACTGGCGTGCGCCACTTCTTTGATCTTCAGCTCGTAACCCTTCAGCAGCGTCTTCGCGTGTTCAAGTCGCGTGTGGTTCAGGTATTCGTTAAAACCGATTGCGCCCGTTTTTTGAAACAGGTGGGAGAGGTAATTGGGCGAGATGTAGAACGCTTGCGCGACTGATTCCCGGGTAAGCGGCGAAGCGTAGCGCTCGTCAATATAGTCGCGAATGGCTTCGAACAGCGCCTGACTGCGCGACGCGGTCTGGATCTGGCTGCCGAGCAGATCGCGGCAGTGGCTCAGTAAGCTCGCGACGATCAGTCTGGCCGTTTGCTGCTCCTGCGGCTGCATCTGTATTTCATTAAGCGTTTGTAGCAGGAAAGAGCCAATACGCGGTCCACGCCGTGCGACATGCTGCCTGGCGAGGTTTTGATATTGCTTGCCGTCCCACTGAACGACGTTGAAACCCAATTGCTGTTTGCCGAACAGGATGCTGAGTGTGGTCACCGGTGTGTGCCACTGGGGGAAGTTCCAGCCGCTAGCCGGAACAAACAGTACATCGCCAGGGAGTAACGTCGCGGGAGCGCCTGCAACGCCGTTATCGGTGAACTCACCTTCCAGCACAATCTCCAGCCGGGGAAAATCAACCTGATATGCCAGTTCCGGCGTTGGGCTACTGGTACTGGCAAAATAAATCTGGCGCAGCGGTGTGGGGCCGTTAATCAGGCGGGCGAGAAGATGGCTGATGTCGTGATACATGTTAATCCCTTGCAGGCAGCAGACAGGGAGAACAGTAACCGCCATCATAAAAAAAGGCCACTCTTAAAGAGTGGCCTGTGTGGGATTATTGATTACCGATTTGATCGCCGTAAGGCAAGGTATCGTAATCAATCAGGGCATTCTTCTTGTATGGATTGCCAATCCAGCGAGTCGTCTCTTTGAACTGCGGGCTGGTAATGGAACGCGTTGGATCGAAGCCATCGTAAGTGAAGCCTGCTAAATCAGACCAGGTATGGATTAGCTCTGAGCTGCTGTATTTACGATTCACATCCTGCGAGAAGTCCCGAGGATGCGAGGCCTGCCATTTTTCCGAGGTCCATAATAAGAACGGCACCGTATACATATGGCGTGTCGGATTGTCTTCATTACGGCCCTGCGTTTTATGCGGTGGCGTGTCGTACACCTCTTCACCATGATCAGAGAAATACAGCAGGAAACCGTTCGGATCGGTCGCTTTGTAGTCTTTGATCAGGCTGGCAATGATGTGGTCATTGTAGACATTCGCGCTGTCGTAATCGTTGTAGGCTTCCAGCTCATCATTACCCAAACCAGCGGGAACGTTGTCGATATTGTTGTCGAACTTGCCCTGACCATCCGGATAACGGAATTTGTACTTAATATGGGTACCCAGCAGGTGAACGATGATGAATTTTTTCGGTGCCGGGTCGGCCAGGACTTCTTTAAATGGCGCCAGCACATTGCTGTCATATTCGCGCGCACTTTGCGTACGCTGCTGGTTCATATAGAACTGCTTATCTGTCTGCTTAGAGAACACCGTCAGCATGGTGTTGCGGGCAGTCATTGTCTGCTGATTGGTGATCCAGAATGTTTTATAACCCGCCTGTTTCATCATGTTCATCAGGGATGGCTGGGTCAGATACAGATCCGGGTTCTTCTCGTTGGCAAAGGTCAGCGCCTGCTGCAGGATTTCAATGGTATACGGACGTGAGGTCACGACATTATTGAAAACGGTGAAGTTAGGATCGGTTTTATGCAGCGCATCCAGTTCCGGTGTGGTTTCGCGTGGGTAACCGTACAGGCTCATTCGACCACGCTGCGTTGACTCACCAATTACCAGCACTAATGTACGTGGTGCGTCACCGGAATGGTCCTTAAAGTTGGCCAGCGGCGGCAGGGCATTGTTTTCATTCAGCAGGCTATTCAGTGCGGTTAACTGCTGGCGATACTGATAATAACCGGAGATAAATTGCCACGGTGCGGCGGGCTCCATCCGCGAAGCGAGACCATCCAGCGTTTTTTCAAACGGTTTATGTTTGATGAACGTGTTAACCGCCATTGGGTGCAGAATCAAGCCATATAACAGTGCGAAAGACACCAGATAGCGCCAGGGCGATGGAATATGAACAGGGCGCAGACGCGTCCACAGCAGAATCGCCATTGCCGTATACGCCAGCGCGATTAACACAATTTTCAGGCTGAAATATTGGCTCAGATATTCGCTGGCTTCGTTCGCATTGGTTTCAAACATTACGTACAGAACGCTTTGCGAGAACTCTTGTCCATAAATGACGTAATAGCTCAGAGCCGCCAGCGAGGCCGCCCATAGCATGACGCCAATAACGGCAGCGATCGCGCGGATACGGTTTGGAAACAGGAATACAGGGATCAGCCATAGCGAACTGAATAGCAAGGAGTCGCGTAAACCGGTAGATCCGCTGTAGCCGCTAAAATAGATAACGGCCTGCAGTAATGAGGAAAAAAACCAAAAATAGAGGAGCGCCCAACCCAGGGCTTTCCAGCTAAATGCAGGTTTAGACTGGGGTTGTAAGGATTGCATAGTGTGAGCCTGTCTTTAATCGTAGCGCCAAGAGTAGCGGCTAAACCTTAAGAGGAAGTGAAGCATCACGATGTTAGTATCGTGTTCTGTTGTTTATATATTCATTGAGTGAATATATACAGGCGGGAATATATTGAAAATGAAGCAGTTATAACAGCGATTTTTGATGTCGCCTTCACGCAATAGCACGAAGGCGACGGGAGGGGACGTTAGCCTGTGTTACGCATACCGGCGGCAACACCAGCGATAGTTACCATCAGCGCTTGTTCAACGCGTGGATCTGGCGCATTGCCTTGCTCTTCCGCCAGGCGCGAGCGATGTAACAGCTCTGCCTGTAAAACGTTCAGCGGATCGGTATAAACATTCCTTAACTGGATAGATTCGGCAATCCACGGCAGGTCGGCCATCAGATGTGAATCATTGGCAATCGCCAGCACGACGTCGATATCTGCTTCCAGGCGCTGACGCAGTTCTTCGCCGAGCGGCCACAACTCTTTTTTGACCAGACGTTGATCGTAGTATTCAGCCAGCCACAGGTCTGCTTTAGCGAAAACCATTTCCAGCATGCCAAGGCGTGTGGAGAAGAATGGCCAGTCGCGGCACATTGCTTCGAGTTCGCTTTGCTTACCGTCTTCCACCACTTTTTGCAGCGCGGTGCCAGCACCCAGCCATGCCGGGAGCATCAGGCGGTTTTGCGTCCAGGCAAAGATCCACGGAATGGCGCGCAGAGACTCTACCCCACCAGTCGGGCGGCGTTTTGCCGGACGTGAGCCGAGCGGCAATTTACCCAGTTCCTGCTCTGGTGTTGCGGAGCGGAAGTAAGGGACGAAGTCTTTGTTTTCACGTACATATCCACGGTAGAGCTCACACGAGATATCAGAAAGCTCATCCATGATATGGCGCCAGTTATCTTTCGGCTCTGGTGGCGGTAACAGGTTGGCCTCCAGGATGGCTGCGGTATAAAGCGACAGGCTGCTGATGGTGACTTCCGGCAGGCCGTACTTAAAGCGGATCATCTCCCCTTGTTCCGTCACGCGTAGGCCACCTTTCAGGCTGCCTGGCGGTTGAGAAAGCAGTGCGGCATGCGCAGGCGCGCCGCCGCGGCCAATGGAACCACCGCGACCGTGGAACAGCGTCAGCTCGATGCCGGCTTTTTCGCAGGTTTTGATCAGCGCGTCCTGGGCCTGATATTGCGCCCAGGAGGCCGCCATCACGCCCGCGTCTTTTGCGGAATCAGAGTAGCCAATCATGACCATTTGTTTGCCCTGAATAAAGCCGCGGTACCAGTCGATATTCAAGAGCTGGGACATGACGTCATCAGCATTGTTGAGGTCGTCCAGCGTTTCAAACAGCGGCGCAACCGGCATAGCAAAACCGATCCCGGCTTCTTTCAACAGCAGATGTACGGCCAATACATCGGACGGCGTTTTCGCCATCGAGATAACATAGGCGGCAATGGAGCCATACGGAGCTTCGGCAATGACGCGGCAGGTGTCGAGCACTTCGCGGGTATCATTGCTTGGTTCCCAGTTACGTGGCAGAAGCGGACGCTTGGAGTTCAGTTCGCGGATCAAGAAAGCCTGTTTATCCGCTTCTGACCAGTTTTCGTAGTCGCCAATGCCCAGATACCGGGTCAGTTCGCCCAGCGCTTCAGTGTGACGGGTACTTTCCTGACGAATATCAATACGTACCAGCGGCACGCCGAAACATTTCACGCGGCGCAAGGTGTCGAGCAGTTCGCCATTGGCGATGATGCCCATGCCACAGGCTTGCAGAGACTGATAACACGCGTACAGCGGATCCCAGAGCTGTTCGTTTTGGGTGAGAAGGCCGGCAGGTTTCGGTAATTTCTCGCCTTTCAGACGGGCTTCCAGCCAGGCTTGAGTTGCCATCAGACGTGAACGCAGGGTTTTCATCAGATAACGGTATGGTTCTGCTGCGCCTTCTTCACCTACCAGCGCCAGCAGTTCCGGCGTGGCATCCACCATCGACAGTTCAGAGATCAGAAACTGAATGTCTTTCAGGAACAGGTCGGTGGCTTTCCAACGGCTGAGCAATAGCACGTGACGGGTGATATCCGCCGTCACGTTCGGGTTGCCGTCACGGTCGCCGCCCATCCAGGAGGTAAAGCGAACCGGAACAAAATCAACGGGCAGCTTATAACCCAGATTCTCTTCTAACTGTTCGTTCAGTTCGCGCAGATAGTTCGGCACGCCTTCCCACAGGCTGTTTTCGACCACGGCGAAGCCCCATTTGGCTTCATCGACCGGGCTTGGGCGTATCTTGCGGATCTCATCCGTATGCCAGGACTGGGCAATCAACTGGCGCAGACGGCGCATCAGTTGATGGCGTTCATAATCGACGAGATCTTTGTTATCAAGCTGTTTGAGACAGGCGTTTACTTCACCCATTTTATGGATCAACGTACGACGGGTGATTTCTGTCGGGTGGGCAGTCAGAACCAGCTCCAGGGAGAGTGACTCCACGGCTTCTTTGATGGTGGCTTCATCGAGATTGGGCTGGTCTTTCAATTTACGCAGAGTGCGAGCAATCACTTCCGGGTTGCTGGCTGCTTCGCCTTTAGGCGAAATGCTGTGGTATTGCTCGGCGGTGTTAGCCAGGTTCAGGAACTGGCTAAACGCACGGGCAACCGGTAGCAGCTCGTCGTTAGACAGGTTTTGCAGTGTAGTGAGTAGCTCCTGGCGATTGACTTCATTGCCAGCGCGGGATGATTTGGACAGCTTACGGATTGTTTCTACGCGATCAAGAATGTGCTCTCCCAGCGCATCCTTAATGGTCTCTCCCAGCACTTTGCCGAGCATACTGACATTACTACGCAACGCGGAATATTGTTCGTTCATATTTACCCAGACACCCCATCTCTTTTGTAAATGTCCTGTATCTTTCGCGCCGCCGTCAACACTGCTGCAACGTGAAATTTTTCGGACTTAATTTTTTTGCCGTCTTTTATAAAGCCACGTAAAACTCGTGACGTCAATTGCTGCGAAATCGGTTCAGCAAACGAAAAAATGGCGGGAATTTACATTATTTAATTCACATCGAATCAAATAAGCTGTGCTTATGAAAATGTTAATAAATGACCTTGCTCGCCGCTGAAGGATGAGCAAGGTTATAAACGATTAATGCCAGCAGAAATGATGCACAACCTGGGTGATCAATTCGCGAGTTGGCTTAATGAAGCGTGTTTCCAGATACTCATCCGGCTGATGTGCCTGATTAATGGAGCCTGGGCCCAACACCAACGTCGGACAAAGTGTCTGGATAAACGGCGCTTCAGTGCAGTAGTTCACTACTTCCGTTTGCGCTCCCAGCAGTTTTTCAACGACTTCAACCAACTGATGGTTTGGCGGACACTCATAGCCAGGAATAGGCGGATGCAGTTCCGAGACCGTCAGGCGACCCGGCCAACGCTCGCTGACAGGGGCCAGCGCATCGTTAAGTAAACCATTAAGATCGTTGAGCGTCATGCCGGGCAGCGGGCGAATATCCATATGCAGCTCGCAGCAGGCGCAGATTCGGTTGGCGGCGTCGCCACCGTGGATATGACCCAAATTTAACGTCGGGTACGGAACGGTAAAAGCGTCATGGTGATAGCGTTCTTTCAGGTCATCGCGCAGAGTCATGATATGGCCGATGGCATCATGCATCAGTTCAATCGCATTGACGCCACGCGCTGGATCGCTTGAGTGACCCGACTGCCCCAAAATGCGAATTGCATTAGAGATATGCCCTTTGTGCGCACGCACCGGTTGTAGGGAGGTAGGTTCGCCAATGATCGCGCAGTCCGGACGCAGAGCGGTGGTTTCAGAAAAGTAGCGCGCTCCCGCCATGCTGGTCTCTTCGTCGGCAGTGGCCAAAATGTAGAGGGGCTTTTTCAGCTTCGTTACGTCCACGTCACGCAGCGCGTCGAGGATAAACGCGAAGAAGCCCTTCATATCTGCCGTACCCAGGCCGTAGAGCTTATTGTCATGCTCGGTCAGAGTGAACGGATCGCGTGTCCAGCGTCCGTCGTCAAACGGCACGGTATCGGTATGACCCGCTAACAACAGACCGCCAGCCCCTTGTCCAATGCTCGCCAGCATATTGAATTTATTGCGCGTGTCGGGAACCGGCTGAACCTCTACATTGAAGCCTAAATCTTTAAACCAGCCCGCCAGCAGAGTGATTAAACCTGCATTGCTTTGATCCAGTGCTTCTTCGGTGGCGCTAATCGATGGCGTGGCAATCAGAGCGCGGTAAATCTCGATAAATGGCGGTAAATTGTTTTTCATTGTTGACACACCTCGGGTCATGATAGTATCAATATTCATGCAATATTTGTGAATAAAAATACATTAACGTTGAGCGTAATAAAACCCACCAAGTGTAAGGTGAGGTGATAAAGGCTTATACCTGGCAACAGAATCTAAGAAGGTGAGCTGCCCCGATGTTGAATACGCTGATTGTGGGCGCCAGCGGCTATGCTGGCGCAGAGCTTGTGACCTATGTAAATCGCCATCCTGATATGAACATAACCGCTTTGACCGTCTCAGCGCAAAGCAATGATGCAGGAAAACTCATCTCCGATTTGCATCCGCAGTTGAAAGGCATTGTTGATTTACCGTTGCAGCCAATGTCGGATATCAGCGAGTTTAGCGCAGGGGTGGACGTTGTGTTCCTCGCCACAGCGCATGAGGTCAGTCATGATCTGGCCCCGCAGTTTCTGCAGGCCGGATGTGTGGTGTTTGATCTCTCAGGCGCGTTTCGTGTTAACGATGGCGCGTTCTATGAAAAATATTATGGCTTTACCCATCAGCACCCCGACCTGCTGGAGCAGGCGGTTTACGGGCTGGCGGAGTGGAACGTAGAGCAACTGAAAGAAGCAAATCTGGTTGCCGTACCAGGTTGTTATCCGACGGCGGCGCAATTGTCGCTGAAACCTCTGATTGACGCTGGGCTGCTGGATCTCAGCCAGTGGCCGGTGATTAACGCTACCAGCGGCGTCAGCGGGGCAGGCCGTAAAGCGGCTATCTCGAACAGCTTTTGCGAAGTGAGCCTGCAGCCCTATGGCGTGTTTACCCATCGTCATCAGCCAGAAATCGCAACTCACCTCGGCGCGGAAGTGATCTTCACCCCGCATCTGGGGAACTTCCCGCGCGGAATTCTGGAAACGATCACCTGCCGTCTGAAAGCGGGCGTAACCCATGCGCAGGTGGCCCAGACACTGCAACAAGCGTATGGTGATAAACCACTGGTACGCCTGTACGATAAAGGCGTTCCGGCCCTGAAGAATGTGGTGGGCTTACCGTTTTGTGATATTGGGTTCGCCGTGCAGGGAGAGCACCTGATCGTGGTGGCGACCGAAGATAACTTATTAAAAGGCGCGGCGGCACAGGCGATGCAGTGCGCAAATATCCGTTTCGGCTTTGCTGAAACGCAGTCTCTTATTTAAGGATGCAACAATGAATCCATTAATTATCAAGCTGGGCGGCGTTTTACTTGATAGCGAAGAGGCGCTGGAGCGACTGTTTACCGCCCTGGTGAATTATCGTGAGTCGCATCAGCGTCCGCTGATTATTGTGCACGGCGGCGGCTGCGTGGTTGATGAACTAATGAAGCAGTTGAATCTGCCGGTGAAAAAGAAAAACGGTCTGCGCGTCACCCCTGCCGATCAGATAGACATTATCACTGGCGCCCTGGCGGGTACGGCGAATAAAACCTTACTGGCCTGGGCGAAAAAACATCAAATCGCCTCTGTGGGCCTGTATCTTGGCGATGGCGACAGCGTAAAAGTGACGCCGCTCGATAAAGAGCTAGGTCATGTTGGACTCGCGCAACCGGGTTCGCCTAAGCTAATTAACACGCTGCTGGCAAGCGGCTTTCTGCCGGTAGTCAGCTCCATTGGCGTCACTGAAGATGGACTGCTGATGAACGTTAACGCCGATCAGGCGGCAACAGCGCTGGCGGCAACGTTGGGTGCGGATCTGATCCTGCTCTCTGATGTGAGTGGTATTCTGGATGGTAAAGGTCAGCGCATTGCCGAAATGACCGCCGCGAAAGCGGAGCAGTTGATCGACCAGGGGATTATTACCGATGGCATGATCGTGAAGGTCAATGCGGCGCTGGATGCCGCGCGCACGCTGGGCCGTCCGGTGGATATCGCATCCTGGCGTCATGCTGAGCAACTCCCGGCGTTGTTTAACGGCACGCCGATCGGTACCCGTATTCTGGCTTAAGTATTTGTATGCCCGATGGCGGCTACGCCTTATCGGGCCTACGTGAACAGAACCTGTAGGCCGGATAAGCGTAGCGCCATCCGGCATAGAAATTAAAAGAATTTAAGGAAGCATGTTATGGCACTTTGGGGTGGGCGTTTTACACAGGCAGCAGATCAGCGGTTCAAACAGTTCAACGACTCGTTGCGTTTTGACTACCGCCTGGCAGAACAGGATATTGTCGGCTCTGTGGCCTGGTCCAAAGCGTTGGTAACGGTCGGCGTACTGACTGCCGATGAACAGCTGCAACTGGAAGAGGCGCTGAACACGCTGCTGGAAGAGGTTCGTGCCAATCCGCAACAGATCCTGCAAAGCGATGCCGAAGATATTCACAGTTGGGTGGAAGGTAAGCTGATTGATAAAGTCGGCCAGCTTGGTAAAAAACTGCATACCGGGCGTAGCCGTAATGATCAGGTCGCGACCGACCTTAAACTGTGGTGTAAAGACACGGTTATTGAATTACTCTCTGCCAACCGTCAGTTGCAAAGTGCGCTGGTGGTGACGGCGGAGAATAACCAGGACGCCGTGATGCCGGGTTACACCCACCTGCAACGTGCGCAGCCGGTGACGTTTGCCCACTGGTGCCTGGCCTATGTGGAAATGCTGGCGCGTGATGAGAGCCGTCTGCAGGATGCGCTTAAGCGTCTGGACGTCAGTCCTCTGGGCTGCGGCGCGCTGGCGGGTACGGCATATGAAATCGATCGCGAACAACTGGCTGGCTGGCTGGGCTTTGCTTCGGCAACGCGCAACAGTCTGGACAGCGTTTCCGATCGTGACCACGTGCTGGAGTTACTCTCCGACGCCTCTATCGGCATGGTGCACCTGTCGCGTTTTGCTGAAGACCTGATTTTCTTTAATACCGGTGAAGCGGGCTTTGTCGAGCTGTCCGATCGAGTGACCTCTGGTTCATCCCTGATGCCGCAGAAGAAAAACCCGGATGCGTTGGAATTAATCCGTGGTAAATGCGGTCGCGTGCAGGGAGCGTTGACCGGGATGATGATGACCTTAAAAGGCCTACCGCTGGCGTATAACAAAGATATGCAGGAAGACAAAGAAGGGCTGTTCGATGCGCTCGACACTTGGCTGGATTGTCTGCATATGGCCGCGCTGGTGCTGGATGGCATTCAGGTGAAACGTCCGCGTTGTCAGGAAGCGGCGCAGCAGGGTTATGCCAACGCCACTGAGTTGGCGGATTATCTGGTAGCGAAAGGTGTTCCGTTCCGCGAAGCGCACCACATTGTGGGCGAGACGGTGGTTGAGGCGATTCGCCAGGGCAAACCTCTGGAAGCGTTGTCGTTGACCGACTTACAGAAGTTCAGTCCGGTTATTGGCGATGACGTTTATCCGATCCTTTCTCTACAATCGTGTCTGGACAAACGTGCGGCGAAAGGCGGCGTGTCGCCGCAGCAGGTTGCGCAAGCGATTGATTACGCGAAGGCGCGTCTGGCGTAACTTTTGTCTTTGTAGGCCTGATAAGCATAGCGCCATCAGGCAAACAGTGATCAGAGCCTGGCATCACGCCGGGCTTTTTTATGCAAAAAAAATGCGGACGCAAGGTCCGCAAAAGTTCACGTTGGCTTTAGTTATTTCGAGTATGAGAGAAACTCTCTAAACGGACAGTAGCTTCAAGGGTTAAAGGGGTACCGTTCCGTTTCTGTGGTGCATTATTAAACAGAAAGCTTGATAGGGATAATCGTTCGTTGCTATGCTACCTATCGCTACGAACTATCGTGGCGATGGAGGATGAATAATGAATATTCGTGATCTTGAATACCTGGTGGCGCTTGCCGAACATCGTCACTTCCGACGGGCGGCAGACTCCTGCCACGTGAGCCAGCCAACGCTGAGCGGACAGATCCGTAAGCTGGAAGATGAGCTGGGCGTCATGCTGCTGGAGCGTACGAGTCGTAAGGTGCTGTTCACTCAGGCAGGTCTGCTGCTGGTGGATCAGGCGCGCACCGTGCTGCGCGAGGTCAAAGTGCTCAAGGAGATGGCAAGCCAACAAGGCGAGACGATGTCTGGCCCGCTGCATATTGGTTTGATCCCAACGGTGGGGCCATACCTACTGCCGCATATCATTCCTATGTTGCACCAGACCTTCCCAAAACTGGAAATGTATCTGCATGAGGCGCAGACGCATCAGCTGTTGGCGCAACTGGATAGCGGTAAGCTCGACTGCGTCATTCTGGCGCTGGTGAAAGAGAGTGAGGCATTCATCGAAGTTCCGTTATTTGATGAGCCTATGATGCTGGCGATCTATGAAGATCATCCGTGGGCAAACCGTGACTGTGTACCGATGTCCGATCTGGCGGGTGAAAAACTGTTGATGCTGGAAGATGGCCACTGCCTGCGCGATCAGGCCATGGGCTTCTGCTTTGAAGCCGGTGCGGATGAAGATACCCATTTCCGGGCAACCAGTCTGGAAACGCTGCGCAATATGGTGGCGGCAGGTAGCGGTATTACGTTACTGCCTGCGCTGGCTGTTCCGTCGGAGCGTAAGCGTGATGGTGTTGTCTATCTGCCATGCATTAAGCCAGAACCGCGCCGTACGATTGGCCTGGTGTATCGTCCAGGTTCGCCGCTGCGCAGCCGTTATGAACAGCTGGCAGAGGCCATCCGTGGATCAATGGATGGCCATTTCGACAGTGCGTTAAAACAGGCGGTTTAAGCCATTTAGCGCCGCTACCCGATAGGCTTCCGCCATGGTTGGGTAGTTAAAGGTGGTGTTAACGAAGTACTCGATGGTGTTACCACCACCTTTTTGCTCCATTATCGCCTGACCGATGTGAATAATTTCGGCTGCACGTTCCCCAAAGCAGTGGATCCCCAGAATCTCTTTGGTTTCGCGATGGAACAGAATCTTCAACGTGCCGACACTCATGCCCACGATTTGCGCACGTGCCAGATGTTTAAACTGGGCGCGGCCGACTTCGTATGGGACTTTCATCGCCGTAAGCTGCTGTTCGGTTTTACCAACGGAGCTGATTTCAGGAATGGTATAAATCCCGGTTGGGATATCTTCGATCAGATGCGCGGTGGCTTCGCCTTTCACCAGTGCCAGGGCGGCAATACGTCCCTGATCGTAGGCCGCCGATGCCAGACTCGGATAGCCGATCACATCCCCTACAGCATATACATGCGGCAGCGCCGTCTGGTACATGCTATTTACTTTGAGCTGTCCACGGCTGTCGGTTTTCAGACCAATATTTTCCAGCGCCAGCGAATCGGTATTACCGGTGCGGCCATTGGCGTACAGCAGACAGTCAGCCTTCAGTTTTTTACCAGATTTCAGGTGCATGATGACGCCGTCATCGCAACCTTCAATCTTCTCATACTCTTCATTGTGGCGAATAACCACACCGCTATTCCAGAAGTGGTAAGAGAGCGAGTCGGACATCTCTTGATCAAGGAACGCCAGCAGACGATCGCGGGTGTTGATTAAATCAACTTTGACGTCCATTCCACGGAAGATCGACGCATATTCACAGCCAATCACCCCCGCGCCGTAAATCAGAACGTGGCGAGGTTCGTGGTGTAGGCTCAGGATGGAGTCGCTGTCATAAACCCGGGGATGCGAAAAGTCGACGTCAACAGGGCGATAAGGGCGTGAACCGCAGGCGATCACAAATTTATCCGCGGTCAGCGTTTCCACCGTGCCGTCGTGGCATTCCAGGGCGATAGTGTGTTCGTCAACAAAACGGGCATTTCCCTGCAAAATCTCGCAGTGATTACGCTCGTAAAAACCTTGCCGCATGCGCGTTTGCTGATTAATCACGTTATCAGCATGATTGAGAATATCGGCGAAGGAAGAACGGAGAAGTCGGGAATGGTCGCTGTAAAGTGGGTTCTGATTGAATTCAATAATGCGGCTGACGGCGTGGCGGAGTGCTTTCGACGGGATGGTGCCCCAGTGGGTACAGCCTCCGCCGACGTTATGATAGCGCTCAATCACCGCGACGCGCGCTCCCTGTTTAACCAGACCCATTGCAGCGCCTTCGCCGCCGGGACCGGAACCTATTACTATTGCATCGTAATCGTAGGAATGTGACATGGTCAGGCTTACCTGTTCTTATACATAAAAGCAACAGAATAGTAACATCGTTGTCGGGATAACCCAATTATCGTTGTGCTTTTTTGCGAAGTCGAAGCACAAACTGCGCGTAAACAATCATTAACAAAGCCATGCCAACAGCCTAATCTCTGGTATAGTGCCAGCAAGGTATGTGGAAGGATTCAGACATCGTGATGGGCGTTAGAGCGCAACAAAAAGAGAAAACCCGGCGTTCGCTGGTAGAGGCTGCATTTAGTCAACTCAGTGCTGAGCGTAGTTTTGCCAGTCTCAGTTTACGAGAAGTTGCTCGTGAAGCGGGCATTGCGCCAACCTCGTTTTATCGCCATTTCCGCGATGTGGATGAGCTCGGGCTGACGATGGTGGACGAAAGTGGTCTGATGCTGCGTCAGTTGATGCGTCAGGCGCGTCAGCGTATCGCCAAAGGCGGGAGTGTGATCCGTACCTCGGTCTCAACATTTATGGAGTTCATCGGCAACAATCCCAACGCCTTCCGTTTATTATTGCGCGAGCGTTCGGGAACCTCCGCAGCGTTTCGTGCAGCGGTCGCACGTGAAATTCAGCACTTCATTGCGGAACTTGCGGACTATCTGGAACTCGAAAACCATATGCCTCGTGCGTTTACTGAAGCGCAGGCCGAAGCCATGGTAACGATTGTGTTCAGCGCCGGGGCAGAAGCACTGGATGTTGGCGCTGAACAGCGTCGACAACTGGAAGAGCGGCTGGTATTGCAACTACGCATGATCGCGAAAGGCGCATTTTATTGGTACCGCCGTGAACAAGAGAAGATGACGCACCACTCCGAGTAACGAGAAGGACGAGCAATGAAACAGTCAGGTCAAGATAAAGGTACGCTGCTGCTGGCGCTGGTTGCTGGCTTATCGATCAATGGTACATTTGCGGCGCTGTTTAGCTCCATTGTGCCATTCTCAGTATTCCCGATTATTTCGTTGGTGCTGACGGTTTATTGCCTGCATCAACGCTATCAGAACCGCACCATGCCTGTGGGGCTACCAGGCCTGGCCGCCGCCTGTTTTATTCTCGGCGTTCTGTTGTACAGCACCGTGGTACGCGCTGAATATCCGGATATTGGTTCTAACTTCTTCCCGGCGGTACTGTCGGTGATTCTGGTGTTCTGGATCGGCTTTAAAGTGCGTAACCGTAAGCAGGAAATTGCGGAATAATATTTGTAGGCCGGGCAAGCCCGGCCAGGACATCACTTACTTCGCGGTCAGTAACACGCCACACTCCATATGGTGCGTATACGGGAACTGATCGAACAGAGCCAGACGTGAAACATTGTGCGTCTGGCTTAACGTTTCCAGATTCTTACACAGCGTTTCCGGGTTGCAGGATATGTACAGAATCCGCGGATACGCCTGTACCATTTTCTCCGTTTCGCTGTCCAGACCGCTACGCGGCGGGTCAACGAAAATGGTTTCACACTGGTAGCTCTTCAGATCGATCCCCTGCAAACGGTTGAACTCGCGAACCCCATTCATCGCCTGAGTAAACTCTTCTGCCGCCATGCGGATAATTTGTACGTTATCAATATGGTTAGCCGCAATGTTGTACTGGGCAGCCGCCACGGATGGTTTGGCGATTTCAGTCGCCAGCACGCGGTTGAAGTTTTGCGCGAGGGCTAATGAGAAGTTGCCATTACCGCAGTACAGCTCAAGCAGGTCGCCCTTAGAACCTTTGGTGACATCAATCGCCCATTCCAGCATCTGAATATTCATCGCGGCATTCGGCTGGGTGAAGCTGTTCTCAACCTGGCGATAGATGATCTCTTTCCCCGCGACTGGCAAGCGTTCGTCAATATAGTCCTGGTCCAGCTCGATTTTGGTTTTGGTGGCCCGGCCAATCAGATGCACGTTCAGGTTTTGCGCACGCAGCGCGTCCCGTAGCGCTTCGGCTTCCTGACGCCATTCGTCATCCAGCTTTTTATGGTACAGCATCGAGACCACCGCTTGATCGCTCAGGGTGGTGAGGTAATCAATCTGGAACAGTTTGTGGCGTAGGACATGGTTATCGCGTACCCCTTCAATCATTGCCGTCATCAGCGTGTTGATAAGCTCGCTGGCCGCCGGGAAGCTGTCGACGCGAATACGGCTTTTCGTCTGTTGATCGAACATGATGTGGTACAGGTCATCACCGTCATGCCACAGCCGGAATTCGGCGCGCATACGGTAGTGACTGACCGGTGAGCGAAACACTTCCGGAGCCTGTGCATAAAACGGTGTCATTAAGCTCTGCAGACGCACCACTTTTTCAGCTAACTGCGCGTCGTACTGTTCTGTCGGAAGATGTTCGGGGGTCATGATGCGTCCTGAAAAATAAAAGTACGCGGGGATTGTAGGGATTGCTCAACAGATGTCCAGTCATTGATGATTTCCGATATTGTGATGCGTGGTCTGGACAGTCAGTTGTAACAAACTGTAGCATCCGTTTTCCGGTCCTGTGAGTTAAAAGGGAATCCAGTGTGAATCTGGAGCTGACGCGCAGCGGTAAGGAAGGTGGGAGATGAGCGCACCTGGTGCAGACACTGCGGCTTGCCGTGGGAAGTCATCGTCTCTTTAAGTCGCCTCCAAGCCCGAAGACCTGCCGGCTAACGTCGCATCTGGTTTTCATCATCGCGTACTATCGATGGGACCTGCGGCATCCTTCTTATATTGTGGATGCTTTACAATGATTAAAAAATCGTTGCTGTGGACGGCACTTTCCGTCACGGCATTTTCTGGTTGGGCGCAGGATGCTAGCCCAGATACTCTCGTCGTCACTGCCAACCGTTTTCAGCAGCCTCGTAGCGCAGTACTTGCTCCTATCACCGTTGTTACGCGTCAGGATATCGATCGCTGGCAATCCACCTCCGTGAATGATGTGCTTCGTCGCCTGCCAGGCGTGGATATCGCCCAATACGGTGGTATGGGACAAAATTCGTCTATTTCTATTCGCGGCACCAACGCCAGCCATGTTCTGGTGCTGATTGACGGTGTGCGGCTTAACCTGGCAGGGGTTAGCGGCGCAGCCGATCTTAGCCAGTTCCCGGTATCGTTGGTACAACGTATTGAGTACATTCGTGGACCGCGTTCGGCTATTTATGGTTCTGATGCGATTGGCGGCGTGGTGAATATCATTACCACGCGCGAAAAGCCGGGGACGGAACTGACCGCTGGCGTGGGAAGCAATGGCTACCAGAATTACGATGTCTCAACCCAACAACAGCTTGGCGAAAATACGCGCGTCACGTTGATGGGCGATTATGCCTATACCAAAGGCTTTGATGTCGTGGCTTACGGTAGTACCGGTTTGCAGGCTCAACCCGACAAAGACGGTTTCTTAAGTAAGACGCTGTATGGCGCGCTGGAACACAACTTCTCTGACACCTGGAGCGGGTTTGTTCGCGGTTACGGTTATGATAACCGAACAGATTATGACTCGGGTTATTATCCGGGGACGCCGTTAGTGGATACCCGGAAACTCTATAGCCAAAGCTGGGATGCCGGACTGCGATTCAATGGTGAGTTGATCCAGTCGCAGCTGGTTTCCAGCTATAGCCACAGTAAAGACTACAACTATGATCCGGATTATGGCCGCTATGACTCCTCGGCCACGCTGGATGAGATGAAGCAATATAATGTGCAGTGGTCAAACAGCATGGTGGTTGGTCACGGTAACGTGGGCGCTGGCGTAGACTGGCAAAAGCAAACTACGGAGCCTGGCACCGGGTATGTCACGGACGGTTACGACCAGCGGAATACCGGTCTCTACTTGACGGGATTACAGCAATTGGGTGATTTCACTTTCGAAGGCGCGGCGCGCAGTGATGACAATTCCCAATTTGGTCGTCATGGCACATGGCAAACCAGCGCTGGCTGGGAGTTTGTCGAAGGCTATCGTTTTATTGCCTCCTACGGCACCTCTTACAAGGCACCTAATCTGGGACAACTGTATGGCATGTACGGAAATTCCCATCTGGATCCTGAAGAGAGCAAACAGTGGGAAGGAGCATTTGAAGGGCTAACGGCGGATGTGAACTGGCGTTTGTCAGGGTATCGCAACGATATCGATAACATGATCGATTACAACCCCCACACCAAAAAATACTATAACGAAGGCAAAGTACGTATTAAAGGTGTTGAGGCTACAGCGAACTTCGACACTGGGCCGTTGGCGCACACGCTGAGCTACGATTACGTTGATGCACGTAATGCGATTACCGATAAACCGCTGGCGCGTCGTTCAAAGCAGCAGGTGAAGTATCAGCTTGACTGGCAGGTTTACGATTTTGACTGGGGTTTAACGTATCAGTATTTAGGAACGCGATACGACAAGGACTTCGTCACCAATCAACCGGTAAAAATGGGTGGAGTAAGCTTGTGGGATCTGACAGTGGCATATCCAATCACCTCACAGCTGACTGTTCGTGGTAAAATCGCCAACCTGTTCGATAAAGATTACGAGACAGTTTATGGCTACGCAACTGCAGGGCGGGAATACACCTTGTCTGGCAGCTACACCTTCTGATCCACGTCCCACCGTGCTGGTGTTTGATTCCGGCGTCGGTGGGTTGTCGGTCTACAATGAGATCCGCAGTCTCCTGCCGGATCTCCACTATATATACGCTTTTGATAACGTCGCCTTTCCTTATGGTGAGAAGAGCGAGGAATTTATCGTCGAGCGTGTTGTTGAGATTGTGACTGCGGTCCAGCAGCGCTATCCCCTCTCTCTTGCGGTCATCGCGTGTAATACTGCAAGCACCGTGTCGCTTCCTGCGTTACGAGAGAAATTTGCCTTCCCGGTTGTGGGCGTCGTTCCTGCTATTAAACCGGCGGCGCGACTCACGGCGAATGGCGTTGTGGGACTGCTGGCTACACGTGCGACGGTGAAGCGCTCGTATACCCATGAGTTGATTGCACGGTTTGCTAACGAATGTCAGATTGCGATGTTGGGTTCCGCCGAGCTGGTGGAACTGGCGGAAGCGAAGCTGCACGGCGAAAAGGTCTCTCTGGAGGAGTTGCGTCGCATTCTACGTCCGTGGCTGCGGATGTCGGAACCACCCGACACGGTGGTGCTGGGCTGCACCCATTTTCCTCTATTACAGGAAGAGCTTTTACAGGTCCTGCCCGAGGGAACGCGACTGGTGGATTCGGGTGCCGCGATTGCACGTCGCACGGCCTGGTTATTAGAGCATGAAGCACCGGACGCGAAATCAACCGATGAGAATGTCGCATTCTGTATGGCAATGACGACAGAAGCCGAACAATTATTGCCCGTGCTGCAACGTTATGGCTTCAAAACGCTCGAAAAACTGGCACTTTAGTTATTTTTGGTGAAAAAATACGCACTCGGAAAGTTATTTTAAATTTCCCCTTGTCAGCCTGAAATAACTCCCTATAATGCGCCTCCACTGACACGGAACAACGGATTACACGCCGCCGGGTCAGCGGAGAAAAGCGTAAATAAATGCTTGACTCTGAAGCGGGATAGCGTAATATGCACACCCCGCGCCGCTGAGAAAAAGCGAAGCGACAATGCTCTTTAACAATTTATCAGACAATCTG
>NZ_SZWZ01000042.1:0-206 GCF_005281025.1 Citrobacter sp. wls714
GTGATGACGAGGCACTACGGTGCTGAAGTGACAAATGCCCTGCTTCCAGGAAAAGCCTCTAAGCATCAGGTAACACGAAATCGTACCCCAAACCGACACAGGTGGTCAGGTAGAGAATACCAAGGCGCTTGAGAGAACTCGGGTGAAGGAACTAGGCAAAATGGTGCCGTAACTTCGGGAGAAGGCACGCTGATATGTAGGTGAAG
>NZ_SZWZ01000041.1:0-217 GCF_005281025.1 Citrobacter sp. wls714
TGCAAACTGGCGGGGCACTGGATGTGAAGACCATTGCGATTATTTCGTTTGCGCTGTGCGGGTTTGCTAACTTTGGTTCGATTGGCGTTGTTGTCGGCGCATTTTCGGCGATAGCGCCACAGCGAGCTCCGGAAATCGCGCAGCTTGGAATGCGCGCGCTGGCAGCAGCAACGTTGTCAAACCTGATGAGCGCCACCATAGCGGGTTTCTTTATCGG
>NZ_SZWZ01000044.1:0-225 GCF_005281025.1 Citrobacter sp. wls714
CGCGCCATATCGTCATCAACGACACCCCATTCCAGAACTGCCAGCAGCATTGCCATCTTCGGCAGCCACGTTTCTTTCCAGCGGGTTATCTGTGCCTTATCGACGCCAATCTCTTTAGCTACGTTGTTGCCACCTTTCATGGCGATACGGTTAAGCAACCAGGACTCAATGCGACGGGCATTGACCTTGTTGCGGTTAATTGAGTTTTCCATTTGTTAAATTCCT
>NZ_SZWZ01000043.1:0-248 GCF_005281025.1 Citrobacter sp. wls714
CGAATAGCTTTAACATTATAAAAATCAGTAAATTCTTGGAGGCCGAAAGTTTAGCATTTGAAAGGGGATCGATCGACATATCATGTTGGTGGGTGAGACAAAAGTGGGACACAAAAAGCTTTGCATTGGTTTGCAAGGCTTTGCATGTTTTTCGAAAATGGGACGCGTGAGCGCCGTAGTGATGGGGTAAGTTGTTGTTAGCTCAGGCAGTTCCAGGAACTTCTAAGCCGTAGGTCGTAGGTTCGAAT
>NZ_SZWZ01000053.1:0-240 GCF_005281025.1 Citrobacter sp. wls714
AGTGCTCACACAGATTGTCTGATGAAAAGTGAATAGCAAGGCGTCTTGCGATTGAGACTTCAGTGTCCCCTTCGTCTAGAGGCCCAGGACACCGCCCTTTCACGGCGGTAACAGGGGTTCGAATCCCCTAGGGGACGCCACTTGCTGGTTCGTGAGTGAAAGACGCGTACCCTGATATCTCAAAACTCATCTTCGGGTGATGTTTGAGATATTTGCTCTTTAAAAATCTGGATCAAGCTG
>NZ_SZWZ01000015.1:0-257 GCF_005281025.1 Citrobacter sp. wls714
TGCACCTCGGTGCGGTTAATCGTGCCGGTGAAGAGCGTTTCATGGGCAATCAACTGATTCTGGTTGTCCAGGTACAACACCCGGAACTCTTCCCGCTCAAGTGCGGCCATATGCAGTCGCAGCCATTCACGGAAAGCATGTGAGGAGGTGAAGGCCACGCCGGGCTCATGCAGGTGCCGGTCCAGAGCCCTGAGTGCCCGCTGAATGAGACGCCGGTCCTGTGGTGTTATCTCGCCGGGTAAAAAGGAAAGCTGTTT
>NZ_SZWZ01000040.1:0-265 GCF_005281025.1 Citrobacter sp. wls714
GCAGCGGAACTGCATTTACTACAGAACTGGTAGCCGGTGATTTCGCTGTTGTTACAGTGGGCGGTATTCCTTACACCCTCCCGGTTAAGACCGTAAACAGCAATACATCATTGACACTGGTGAGTAATTTCACCGGACCAACGCAGTCAGGTGCGGCCTGGTCTGCAATTCCTCGTATCGCTATGAACCTGGTCACCGCAGCTGTAGTTGCACAAGCTGCTGAAGCGTTGCGTGGGCTGAATTACGACAAGCAGAACTGGCAGCA
>NZ_SZWZ01000039.1:0-46875 GCF_005281025.1 Citrobacter sp. wls714
ATTATAGGGAGTTATTTCAGGCTGACAAGTTAAAAATACAAAAAACTTATCAAACGATTACTTTTTACTCAACCCTTCTATTTTTGCCTGGTTTTTAAACAAAAACGAGCCCCGCAGGGCTCGTTTATTGTCGTTTTGTGACTTACTGCACTGCCACGATACGGTCGTCGTTCACTTCCAGGCGAATGGCTTTGCCAGGAATCAGCTCCCCAGACAAAATTTGCTGCGCCAGCGGGTTTTCGATCTGTTGCTGGATAGCGCGTTTCAATGGACGCGCGCCATATACCGGATCGTAACCATTCGCGCTCAGCAGTTTGAGCGCTTCGTCAGAGATATGGATTTCATAGCCACGCTCTTCCAGACGTTTATACAGACGCTGCAGTTGGATCTGAGCAATAGAAGCAATGTGCTGCTCACCCAACGGATGGAATACCACAACCTCATCTATACGGTTGATAAATTCCGGACGGAAGTTATGGCTCACAACGCCCAGCACCATATCCTTCATGTGGCTGTAATCAAGCTCGCCAAAACGTTCCTGGATCAGATCGGACCCCAGGTTCGAAGTCATGATGACCACCGTATTACGGAAGTCGACCGTTCTCCCTTGCCCGTCAGTCAGACGACCATCGTCAAGCACTTGCAGCAGAATGTTGAACACATCCGGATGCGCTTTCTCCACTTCATCCAGCAGGATGACAGAGTAAGGACGACGGCGCACTGCTTCAGTGAGATAACCGCCCTCTTCGTAGCCGACATATCCCGGAGGCGCACCGACCAGACGAGACACCGAGTGTTTCTCCATAAACTCGGACATATCGATACGCACCATTGCATCGTCACTGTCGAACATAAAGTTTGCCAGCGCTTTACACAGTTCAGTTTTACCGACACCGGTCGGCCCAAGGAACAGGAATGAACCAATCGGACGGTTCGGGTCAGACAGCCCAGCACGGCTACGGCGAATCGCGTTAGATACCGCTTCAACCGCTTCGTTCTGGCCAATCACACGGCTGTGCAACTCCTGCTCCATACGCAACAGTTTTTCCCGTTCGCCTTCCAGCATGCGGGCAACCGGGATCCCCGTCCAACGCGCCAGCACTTCAGCAATTTCTGCATCGGTCACTTTGTTACGCAACAGACGCATAGTTTTACCTTCCGACTGGGTAGCGGCTTCCAGCTGTTTTTCCAGCTCCGGAATTTTACCGTACTGCAGCTCGGACATCCGCGCCAGATCGCCCACACGACGCGCCTGCTCAATGGCAATCTTCGCCTGCTCCAGCTCAGCCTTAATCGTCTGAGTACCAGATAGCGAGGCTTTTTCCGCTTTCCACTCTTCTTCCAACTCAGAATACTGGCGCTCTTTGTCGTCCAGTTCTTCGTTGAGCATATCGAGACGCTTTTTACTCGCCTCATCAGACTCTTTCATTAATGCCTGCTGTTCCAGTTTGAGCTGGATAATACGGCGGTCGAGTCTGTCCAGTTCTTCCGGCTTGGAGTCAATCTGCATACGAATGCTGGATGCCGCTTCATCGATTAGGTCGATAGCTTTATCCGGCAACTGACGGTCGGCAATATAGCGGTGAGACAGCGTCGCTGCCGCCACAATTGCCGGGTCAGTGATCTGCACATGGTGGTGCAGCTCATAACGCTCTTTCAGACCACGCAAAATGGCGATGGTGTCTTCTACTGAAGGTTCAGCCACAAACACTTTCTGGAAACGACGTTCCAGCGCCGCATCTTTTTCGATGTACTGACGATATTCATCGAGCGTGGTTGCGCCTACGCAGTGCAGTTCCCCACGCGCCAGCGCCGGTTTCAGCATGTTCCCGGCGTCCATGGCGCCATCGGCTTTACCCGCGCCAACCATGGTGTGCAGCTCATCAATAAACAAAATGACGTTGCCTTCTTGTTTAGAGAGATCGTTCAGCACACCTTTTAAACGTTCTTCAAACTCGCCACGATATTTCGCCCCGGCCACCAGCGCGCCCATATCCAGCGCCAGTACGCGGCGGCCTTTTAAGCCTTCCGGCACTTCGCCGTTGATAATACGCTGCGCCAGCCCTTCAACGATGGCAGTTTTACCGACGCCAGGTTCACCAATCAACACCGGGTTATTTTTAGTACGACGTTGCAGCACCTGAATGGTGCGGCGAATTTCTTCATCACGACCGATAACCGGATCGAGTTTGCCCTGTTCGGCGCGTTCGGTCAGATCGACGGTATATTTTTTCAAGGCCTGACGTTGGTCTTCAGCTCCCTGATCATTCACGCTTTCACCTCCACGCATTTGTTCAATTGCCTGAGTGATATTGGCGGTCGTCACCCCTGCTGATTTTAATAAATCGGTCAGCGTACCGCGTGACTCAAGCGCCGCCAGAACGAACAGTTCTGACGAAATAAAGTTGTCCCCTCGTTTTTGCGCCAGCTTGTCGCAAAGATTCAGTACGCGCACCAGATCCTGAGAAGGCTGCACATCACCGCCGGTGCCTTCTACCTGCGGCAAGCGGCTCAGCGCCTGGTCAATGGCTGTACGTAACTGGCCGGCATTAATGCCAGCAGAGGTTAATAAAGGACGTACCGATCCCCCTTCCTGATTCAGCAAGGCGCTCATTAGATGAAGTGGTTCGATGAATTGATTGTCGTGCCCCAATGCAAGTGACTGGGCATCGGCAAGAGCAAGCTGGAATTTATTAGTAAGACGATCCAGACGCATAACTCCTCCCATAACAGGTCAAAATTGCTACTGGAGATTAAATGAGGTCATCCCTCAATTATTCAAGGTGAATGACCTGAATTATGTGAAAAGAAAATTACACGTACCGGATCGTCTTGATTCTTTAGGTTATATCAGCCAAATAAAACTTGCCATACGCCCCGTGGTATTGTCGCGACGATAAGAGAAGAAAGTCTCACTTTCGCTGAAGGTGCAACGGTCACCGCCATAGAGGTGCGTCACGCCAACATTTGCCAGACGCTGGCGCGCAAGCTGGTAGATATCCGCCAGATATTTGTCTGCGCGCGGTACAAATGCGAAGTCTGCCTGCGAATCTTTCGCCATAAACGCTGTGCGGACTTCTGGCCCCACTTCGAACGCGTTCGGGCCAATCGCCGGGCCTAGCCAGGCAATAATATTTTCAGGTTTGTCGGCAAAACACGCTACCGTCTCTTCCAGCACGCCAGCGCATAATCCGCGCCAACCCGCATGGGCCGCCGCGACTTCCGTACCTGCACGATTACAAAATAATACGGGCAGACAGTCCGCCGTCATCACCGCACACACCGTGCCCGGCGTATTGCTGTATGACGCATCCGCACGTTTGGATGAGTACGGCTCGCCCGTCAGTTTCAGGACGTCCTTACCGTGGACCTGTTCCAGCCAGACTGGCTTTGAAGGCAGATTGCCCGCAGCAAACAGTCGTTTGCGGTTCTCTTCGACATGCTCCGGGTTATCGCCGCAATGGGCGCCCAGATTCAGCGAATCATAAGGCGGCATACTGATACCGCCAATACGGGTAGAACTACATGCCGCAACACCTTGCGGTAGCGGCCACTGCGGGACAATTAGCTTACTCATAACCAGGCAATATCATCCTTATGTTCTTCGAAATCAGCGCGCATCACTTCAATCAGTTCCACCATATCTTGCGGAATTGGCGCATGCCATTCCATTTCGATACCGGAAATCGGGTGATACAGACGCAGCATGGTCGCGTGCAGCGCCTGACGGTCGAACTTACGCAATACGGAAATAAATTCGTCAGAAGCGCCTTTCGGTGGACGCGGACGGCCGCCGTAGACCTGATCGCCCACCAGCGGATGGGTAATATGCGCCATGTGCACGCGGATCTGGTGCGTTCGTCCGGTTTCCAGACGCAACCGCAGACGCGTGTGCACACGGAAGTGTTCCATAATGCGATAGTGCGTCACCGCCGGTTTACCCATCGGGTGTACCGCCATGTGTGTACGCTTGGTCGGGTGACGGCTAATCGGCTCTTCAACGGTTCCGCCCGCTGTCATATGACCAATCGCCACGGCTTCGTACTCACGGGTAATTTCACGCAGCTGTAATGACTCCACCAGACGCGTTTGCGCCGGAACGGTTTTTGCCACCACCATTAATCCGGTCGTGTCTTTGTCCAGTCGATGGACGATACCCGCACGAGGAACATCTGCAATTGGCGGGTAGTAATGCAGCAACGCATTCAAAACCGTGCCATCAGGATTGCCTGCACCCGGATGCACCACGAGGTCACGCGGTTTGTTGATAACAAGAATATCGTCATCTTCATACACGATATCCAGCGGGATATCCTGAGGCTCAAAACGAACCTCTTCGTCAATTTCTGCATTGATGGAGACCTGCTCTCCACCCAACACTTTTTCTTTCGGTTTATCGCAAAGATTGCCATTTACCAGCACGCGCTGGTCGAGGATCCATTCTTTTATGCGCGATCGCGAATAATCAGGGAACAATTCGGCCAAAGCCTGATCTAAGCGTTGACCGAGCTGATTTTCGGAGACTGTTGCGGTGAGTTCTACTCGTTGTGCCATAAACTGCTTCTTTGTTTAACGTTGGGTTTTACGGCTTTGCCGTTTAATATAGTGTGCTATTGTAGCTGGTCTTAACCGGGAGCAGGAACAGAGAATCTCCCGTAAAACATTTTGAGGAAAGTCAAAACGTCATGACGCGCATGAAATATCTGGTGGCAGCAGCCACGTTGAGCCTGTTTTTGGCGGGTTGCTCTGGTTCAAAGGAAGAGGTGCCCGATAATCCGCCAAATGAAATCTACGCGACTGCTCAGCAAAAGCTGCAGGACGGTAACTGGAAACAGGCAATAACGCAATTGGAAGCGTTGGATAACCGTTATCCATTTGGACCGTATTCTCAGCAGGTGCAATTAGATCTCATCTACGCCTACTACAAAAACGCCGATCTGCCACTTGCTCAGGCTGCCATCGATCGTTTTATTCGTCTTAATCCGACACACCCTAACATTGATTATGTCATGTATATGCGTGGCCTGACCAATATGGCGTTGGATGATAGCGCACTGCAAGGATTCTTTGGGGTTGATCGCAGCGATCGCGATCCACAACATGCCCGAGCTGCGTTTAATGACTTTTCCAAACTGGTACGTGGCTATCCGAACAGCCAGTACACCACTGATGCCACTAAACGTCTGGTGTTCCTGAAAGATCGTCTGGCGAAGTATGAATACTCCGTTGCGGAATATTACACTGCCCGTGGCGCATGGGTGGCGGTGGTAAACCGTGTGGAAGGCATGCTGCGCGACTACCCGGATACCCAGGCAACGCGTGATGCTCTGCCGTTGATGGAAAACGCTTATCGCCAGATGCAAATGAATGCGCAGGCAGAAAAAGTAGCGAAAATCATTGCCGCCAACAGCAGTAATACCTGATTTACCTCAGAATGCAAAACGGCAGCCACGCCATAACTGAAGCGGTTTAGCTCCGACGCATCTCATCAAATATGGCCTGCTTTCTGCTATTCCTCAAGTAAAAAATCGCTTGTTCCTGCGGTGCCTCACAAAAAGGTTTTCTTGACAAAAAGCGACAAAATAATGTGATTTAAATCACACATTTTGACATTAGGAACGGTATGCTGGAATCACCAAGACGGGAAAGACAAGAGGTAAAATTTATGACAATGAACATTACCAGTAAACAAATGGAAATTACTCCGGCAATTCGCCAGCATGTCGCAGACCGTCTCGCCAAACTTGAAAAATGGCAAACTCATCTGATTAATCCACATATCATTCTGTCTAAGGAGCCACAGGGTTTCATTGCTGATGCTACCATCAATACACCGAACGGACATCTGGTCGCCAGCGCAAAACACGAGGATATGTACACCGCAATTAACGATTTGATCAACAAGCTGGAACGGCAGCTCAATAAAGTGCAGCACAAAGGCGAAGCCCGTCGTGCAACAACTTCAGTCAAAGACGCCAACTTCGTCGAAGCAGAAGAAGAGTAGTCCCTTACATTGAGTGTATCGCCAACGCGCCTTCGGGCGCGTTTTTTGTTGACAGGGTGAAAACAGTACGGGTACTTTACTGACGTAGCCAAAGGAAAATTACATGAAACTTGTCCCGTTCTTCTTCGCATTCTTTTTTTCCTTCCCCTGAATGGGAGGCGTTTCGTCGTGTGATAAAGAATGCGAAGACGAACAATAAGGCCTCCCACAACGGGGGGCCTTTTTTATTGATAACAAGAAAGGCAACACTATGACATCGGAAAACCCATTGCTGGCGCTGCGCGATAAAATCAGTTCGCTGGATGAAAAATTACTGGCCCTGCTGGCTGAACGGCGTGGGCTGGCCGTAGAAGTCGGTAAAGCTAAACTGCTTTCACATCGTCCGGTACGTGATATCGACCGCGAACGCGATCTGTTAGACCGACTGATTCAGCTTGGCAAAGCGCATCATCTCGACGCGCACTATATCACCCGCCTGTTCCAACTGATTATCGAAGACTCCGTCCTGACTCAGCAGGCACTGCTCCAGCAACACCTGAACAAAATTAACCCGCATTCCGCGCGCGTCGCCTTCCTTGGACCAAAAGGCTCATACTCACACCTCGCCGCACGTCAGTATGCTGCCCGTCATTTTGAACAATTCATTGAAAGCGGTTGCGCGAAATTTGCCGATATCTTTAATCAGGTCGAAACCGGACAAGCTGACTATGCGGTCGTCCCGATTGAAAACACCAGCTCCGGTGGGATTAACGACGTCTACGACCTGCTGCAGCACACCAGTCTGTCTATCGTTGGCGAGATGACTATTACGATTGACCACTGCGTACTGGTATCCGGCACAACCGATCTCGAGACCATTGATACGGTATACAGCCACCCGCAGCCGTTCCAACAGTGCAGCAAGTTCCTGAGCCGTTACCCACACTGGAAGATTGAGTACACCGAAAGCACCTCAGCGGCAATGGAAAAAGTTGCACAAGCTAACTCACCGCGCGTAGCCGCACTGGGGAGCGAAGCCGGAGGCGTACTGTATGGTTTGCAGGTTCTCGAGCATATCGAAGCTAACCAGACACAAAACATCACCCGCTTTGTGGTACTGGCACGCAAGGCTATCAATGTTTCCGACCAGGTTCCGGCGAAAACCACGCTGCTGATGGCAACAGGCCAACAGGCCGGTGCGCTGGTTGAAGCGCTGCTGGTACTGCGCAACCATAATCTGATTATGACTAAACTGGAGTCACGCCCGATTCACGGCAATCCATGGGAAGAGATGTTTTATCTTGATATCCAGGCCAATCTGGAATCCCCCCAAATGCAAAAAGCGTTAAAGGAATTGGGGGAGATTACGCGTTCGATGAAGGTGCTGGGATGTTACCCGAGTGAGAACGTGGTGCCGGTCGATCCGAGTTAACGTGACAATGCCGGATGGCGCCAGGCTTATCCGGCATCTTACTTAAGGACGGCTGTCATTCGCCTGACGCAACAGCGTACGGCTTTCGCTCTGGAAGCGTTTCGCATAATCGCCAAACCAGTGCTCCACCTTGCGGAAGCTGTCGATAAACGCTTGCTTATCGCCCTGCTCCAGTAAACCAATCGCCTCACCAAAACGTTGATAGTAGCGTTTGATCAGCGCAAGGTTGCTCTCAGACGACATAATGATATCAGCATAAAGCTGCGGATCCTGGGCAAACAGGCGTCCAACCATCGCCAGCTCAAGGCGGTAAATCGGCGAGGAGAGCGCCAGCAATTGTTCCAGTTGCACGTTTTCTTCCGCCAGATGCAGACCATAGGCAAAGGTCGCAAAGTGACGCAAGGCCTGAATAAACGCCATATTCTGGTCGTGTTCAACGGCGCTGATCCGATGCAGCCGCGCGCCCCAGACCTGAATCTGTTCCAGGAACCACTGATAGGCTTCCGGCTGACGTCCATCACACCAGACAACCACCTGTTTTGCCAGACTGCCGCTGTCCGGACCAAACATGGGATGTAACCCCACCACCGGACCATCGTGCGCTGCCAGCATCGCCTGTAAAGGACCATTTTTCACCGATGCCAAATCGACCAGAATACAGTCAGACGGCAGACGCGGTAATTTGGCGATCACCTGCTCGGTGACGTGGATCGGCACGCTGACGATCACCATGCCTGCATCAGAGACGATCTCCGGCGCGCGATCCCAGTCCTGCTGTTCCAGGATCCGCACCTGATAACCTGACAGAGTGAGCATTTTTTCGAAAAGACGCCCCATCTGACCACCGCCGCCGACGATCACCACCGGTCGCAGAGAAGGACAAAGAGTTTTAAATCCTTTGTCATTTTCACTGGAGTAGGACTCGCGCATAACCCGGCGCAGCACATCTTCAATCAGATCCGGCGGTACACCAAGGGCTTCCGCTTCCGCACGGCGTGAAGCCAACATAGAGGCCTCCCGCTCCGGCACGTAGATCGGCAGCCCAAAGCGGCTTTTTACTTCACCGACTTCAGCAACCAGCTCCAGGCGGCGTGCCAGCAAATCCAGCAGCGCCTTGTCGACTTCATCAATTTGATCGCGTAATGCGGTCAATTCAGCAACCATAACCAACCTCTTATGCTACACGCGCCGACAGCTGGCCGTTTAAATCCTGGCTAATTTCACGCAGCAGCGCATCCGTCATTTCCCAGCTAATGCACGCATCGGTTACGGACACACCGTATTTCATTGCGCTGCGCGGCTGTTCGGAAGACTGGTTGCCTTCATGAATATTACTTTCAATCATCAAACCAATGATCGAGCGATTGCCATCTTTGATTTGCGCAATCACGGATTCAGCCACGGCAGGCTGACGGCGGTAATCTTTATTGGAGTTACCATGACTGCAATCTACCATCAGGGAAGGTCTTAGTCCCGCCTGCTCCATCTCTTTTTCGCATTGGGCAACATCTGCCGGGCTGTAGTTCGGCGCTTTGCCGCCACGCAGGATCACATGACCGTCCGGATTGCCCTGAGTTTGCAGCAGCGCTACCTGCCCTGCCTGGTTAATACCGACAAAACGGTGTGACTGCGCCGCGGCACGCATGGCGTTGATAGCGGTGGCCAGGCTGCCGTCAGTGCCGTTCTTAAAGCCAACCGGCATCGAAAGACCAGAAGCCATTTCACGGTGAGTCTGTGATTCCGTGGTACGCGCACCGATTGCTGACCAGCTAAACAGATCGCCCAGGTACTGCGGGCTATTAGGATCCAGAGCTTCAGTTGCCAGCGGAAGTCCCATATTTACCAGTTCAAGCAGCAGCTGACGCGCAATTTTCAGTCCTGCTTCAACATCAAAAGAGCCATCCATATGAGGATCGTTAATTAACCCTTTCCAACCAACGGTAGTACGGGGTTTTTCAAAATAGACGCGCATCACCAGGTAGAGGTTATCGCTTACCTCTGCGGCAAGGGCTTTAAATCGACGAGCGTACTCAATTGCCATTTCAGGATCGTGAATGGAGCACGGACCACATACCACCAGCAGACGCGGATCTCGACCGGAGATAATATCTGAAATGGTTTTACGCGACTGGGCGATTTGCGCCTCTTGCGCCTGGCTCAGCGGAAATTCAGCTTTCAGCTGCTCCGGAGTCATCAGAACCTGTTCGTCGGTAATATGTACGTTGTTCAGCGCGTCTTTTTGCATGATGGTGATCCTGTTTAGCTCGTTTGCGATAGTTGATCCTCAGCGAGGAGGAAATAACGATATCACAACAGGTAAAGATTTCAATCCATAATCCGTAAATTTTACTTTACATCATGCTATTAAGCACTAAATAAAGCCCATCTGCATGTATATTTAAATTTACACCCACCCAATATCAGATCCACTATGCTTAAAAAAACGCGGGAGAACAGGCAATGAAGCAACTCATCAGCACCTTATTGATACTACTTCTGAGCGGCTGTCAGATAGATCCCTACACTCACGCTCCTACCTGGACAGGAACCGACTGGTACGATGCCGGGATACGCGATGCCATTTCAGGCTATGCGGTTAAAGATAATGAAATTCTTGCCGACAATTACAATGATCCAGAAGTCGATCGTACGGAATATCTTAAGGGTTACGCCGAGGGACAACGTAAAACCTGCCAGCAGGATTTTGTTTACGCCAGGGGTCTGGCCGGGAAAACCTTTCCCCCAAGTTGCGATACGGTCGAAAATGTTGACCAGTTACACAACGCCTGGCAAAAAGGGGAAAACGAAGCTAATGCCTCTATAAGATTAAATTAAACAATAGCTTATATTTTATAAGCACATAAGATTTAACTTAAATTATCAATAGCTTTATACCCGGAATAATGACGACTTAGGAAAATAATGTTATTTTGTCTCAAACAATCTTGAGTGTATTTCGACGCTTTACGGCAACCGCTGGTAGGTAACTATTCATGAGCTATTCTTACCGACTCATACTTCTACTGGCACTGCTCCTGACCGGATTACCGCTGTACGCCCAGAGCGTTACGGAAGAAGCAAAATCTGTACGCGCGATGGTTTCCGGCATCGTCAGTTATACACACTGGCCTTCACTTTCCGGGCCACCAAAACTGTGTATTTTCTCTTCATCGCGTTTTTCCAGTGTACTGGTAGATACCAGTACTGGTGCTTTACCCTATCTTCCCGTCATCATTCGTACGGAACAAGAAATATTAGTTGCGCAGTGTGATGGTTTTTATTTTGGAAAAGAATCCCCTGGTTATCAGGTGGAATTAAAGAATAAATATCCGACAAAGGCACTGTTATTAATCGCTGAACAGAATCCCGAATGCGTTATTGGCAGTGCCTTTTGCCTCATAATTAAAGATGAAGATGTGAGATTTTCCGTAAATATGGATTCCCTTTCACGCAGTGGCGTAAGGGTCAGTCCAGACGTATTGATGCTTGCACGGAATAAAAAGCATGGATAAGGGCCATTCTCCCATAACACGCCCGACGTTTAAGCGGACATTACGGCGTATCAGCATAATCAGCGTCCTGGTCACCATGACGTTGATCTGGCTACTGCTTAGCATTTCCTCCGTGCTGGCATTAAGACAGTATGCGCAAAAGAACCTGGACCTGACCGCAGCCACTATGACTCGGACACTTGAAGCTGCATTAGTCTTTTCTGACAGTGTTGCGGCCACAGAAACACTGGCGGCGCTAGGGCAACAAGGGCAGTTTTCCGTAGCGGAAGTGCGTAATAAAAATCAGAACGTGATTGCCACCTGGCGCTATGACGCGCAGGACACCACTGAAAAGATCAGCGGTCTGATCAGCCACTGGCTGTTTCCGCAACCGGTCACACAGCCCATTTTGCACAATGGCAGCGTGATTGGTGAAGTGCGCCTGACTGCCCGCGATAGCGTGATCAGCCATTTCATTTATCTGTCGCTGGCCGTTCTTACCGGATGCATTCTGCTGGCATCAGGCATTGCATTAATGCTCACTCGCTATTTGCACAATGGCGTAGTAGAAGCCCTGCAAAATATAACCGAGGTGGTACATGATGTCCGTACCAACCGTAACTTTTCACGACGTGTTTCAGAAGAACGTATCGAAGAATTTCATCTTTTTGCCCAGGATTTCAATAGCCTACTGGACGAAATGGAGGAATGGCAACTTCGGTTGCAGGCAAAGAACGCTCAGCTTTTGCGTACCGCGTTACATGATCCTCTGACAGGACTGGCAAATCGCGCCGCATTTCGCAGCAGCATTAACGCCCTGATGAACGACGATGCTGCCCGCAGCAGTTCTGCATTGCTATTCCTTGATGGTGATAATTTTAAATTTATTAACGATACCTGGGGCCACGCAGCGGGCGACCGTGTCCTGATTGAAGTTGCAAAAAGGCTGGCCGAGTTTGGAGGTGATCGACATCACCCCTACAGGCTTGGCGGCGATGAGTTTGCCATGGTGCTGTATAGCGTTCACTCAGAATACGAAGTTCAGCGTATCTGTGCCGCACTGTCGCAAGCGTTTAACCGACCTTTTGACCTGCACAATGGTCATCTGGCAAGCATGACACTCAGCATTGGCTTTGCGCTGACGTGGGAACATGCCTCTGCCGAGAAATTACAAGAACTTGCCGATCAAAATATGTATCAGGCCAAACATTTGCGTTCTGAACGCATTATTAAATAAGGAATTACACACATGTTAAAACGTCTATTTTCACCGTTTTTTCTGCTTTTACTGATCGTGGCAGGCTGTCAGGCACCTCAGGGAAAATTTACCCCGGAGCAAATTGCAGCTATGAAATCGTACGGATTTAGCGAAGTTTCAGGAGACTGGTCTCTTGGCCTTTCTGACAATATCCTGTTTGATAAAAACGACTATAAGCTCCGTCCGGAAAGTGAAAAGCAGATTCAGGAAATGGCATCCAAACTGGCTGCTACCGGGCTAAACCATGCACGTCTGGACGGTCATACGGATAACTACGGCGAAGACAGCTACAACGAAGCTCTGTCGCTCAAACGCGCAAATGTCGTGGCCGATGCCTGGGCACAAGGCGCTAATATTCCCCGTACCAATCTGACCACCCAGGGACTCGGGAAGAAATACCCTATCGCCAGTAACCAGACCTCAAAAGGTCGTGCTGAAAACCGCCGTGTCGCGGTAGTGATCGCCACACCGTAATCATTCCCGGCTGACTGTATCCAGAGAGTAATGTAAAATCCCCCGGCAGTCAGTCTGTTCCCATAAATAAATATCGCGATAAAAAAAGGGCCAGCCTTTCGGCCAGCCCTTTTCTAACAGGATGTCGCTTGCGCGAATCTTAGTTAAGACGCTCTTTGATACGAGCAGACTTACCAGTGCGCTCACGCAGGTAGTACAGTTTAGCTTTACGAACAGCACCACGACGTTTAACAGCAATGCTGTCAACTACCGGAGAGTGAGTCTGGAAGACACGCTCAACGCCTTCGCCGTTGGAAATTTTACGAACAGTGAATGCAGAGTGCAGACCGCGGCTACGAATAGCGATAACCACGCCCTCAAATGCCTGCAGACGTTTTTTGGAACCTTCAACAACCCATACTTTCACTTCCACGGTATCACCCGGACGGAAGGAAGGTACGTCCTGCTTCATCTGTTCTTGTTCAAGTTGCTTAATAATGTTGCTCATAATTTAATCTCTTATCCTGGGTAAACTGATATTGGGGGCTTACGCCTGCCCATCATGTTTATGTTGCTGTTGTGCGTGTTCCTTTTTGAACTCCGCCAGCAACCTTGCTTGCTCTTCAGTCAGAGCCAGGTTTTCCAGAAGTTCAGGTCTTCTAAGCCAGGTCCGGCCCAGCGACTGTTTCAAACGCCAGCGACGTATCTCAGCGTGGTTCCCCGACAGTAATACTGCCGGTACTTCCATCTGCTCTAACACTTCAGGTCGGGTATAGTGTGGACAGTCCAGCAACCCGTCAGCAAACGAATCTTCGATTGCTGATGCTTCATGACCCAGAACCCCCGGAATAAACCGGGAAACGGAGTCGATCAGCGTCATTGCCGGTAACTCACCACCACTGAGGACGTAATCGCCGATTGACCATTCTTCATCAATTTCGGTTTGAATCACGCGCTCATCGATACCTTCATAGCGACCACACACCAGAATCAGCTTTTGATTCGTGGCCAGTTCGCTGACGCCCGCTTGATCAAGCTTGCGTCCCTGAGGTGACAGATAAATCACCTTTGCGCCTTCACCAGCCGCAGCTTTTGCTGCATGAATGGCGTCCCGTAAGGGTTGCACCATCATTAACATCCCCGGTCCGCCGCCGTAAGGACGATCGTCCACGGTACGGTGCCGGTCATGAGTAAAGTCTCGAGGACTCCAGCTCTGGATGTTCAGCAGGCCATTTTTTACTGCCCGGCCAGTTACCCCGTAATCGGTAATTGCGCGGAACATTTCAGGAAACAGGCTAACGATACCTATAAACACAAGCCAATCCCCATAACGCCGACTTTTACCGTTTATCCGGTGGTTTAAAAACCAGGATCCCAATCTACTTCGATAGTACGAGTAGCGAGATCGACTTTCTTGATAACCTGCCCATCGAGGAACGGTACAAGACGTTCCTTGATACCAAACGCATCTTTCAGGTTTGCCTTGATGACGATGACGTCATTCGAACCGGTTTCCATCATATCGACGACTTTACCGAGATCGTAGCCTTCGGTGGTCACTACCTGGCAGCCCATAAGGTCTTTCCAGTAGTAGGAACCATCTTCCAGCGCTGGCAACTGCGAGGAATCCACGACAATTTCACAATTGGTCAGTAGATTCGCCGAATCACGATCGTCAACGCCTTTCAGCTTGATGATCAGATCCTGATTGTGGTGCTTCCAGCTTTCCAGCTGTACTTGCTGCCACTGACCCGCCTTCTGGATAAACCAGGGCTGATAGTCAAAAATGCTTTCGGCGTCTTCAGTGGAAGAAAACACTCTGAGCCAACCACGAATACCGTAAGAAGACCCCATTTTCCCCAAAACGATGGGTTCCACAGGAGCCTGCGCGGCGAGTTGCTTGCTCATCATGACCACCGTGACAGATTAAGCTGCTTTGTTTGCTGCTTTGATCAGCGTAGCTACGCGATCAGAAATAGTCGCGCCCTGGCCAACCCAGTGAGCGATGCGATCCAGATCCAGGCGAGTGCCTTCTTCTTTTTCGCTAGCGATTGGGTTAAAGAAGCCAACGCGCTCGATGAAGCGACCGTTGCGTGCATTACGGCTGTCGGTGACAACAACCTGGTAGAACGGACGCTTTTTAGCGCCGTGACGAGCTAAACGAATAGTAACCATAACATCCTCTTGTGTGAATAAAACACCGGGCCCCATCGAGGGAAGGGACCCGGTGTCATATTAAAAGCCCGAAAATTTTACTGATTTCTGGGAAAAAAGCAATCAACAGTTAATAACTCTGCTGTAGAAGGCCGTCGGCGGCGCAGCGAGTTCGGTGCCGGCGTGCGCGCAGCCACCGCAGCGTACACACAGTACGTGAGGATGGCGAGCACACCCCGGTGCCGAAGTAGCAAGTGAGCCAGGCCGGGAAATTAGCGACCCGGGAAGCCTGGCGGCATCATCCCCTTCATACTCCGCATCATCTTCGCCATCCCGCCCTTCTTCATTTTCTTCATCATGCGCTGCATGTCGTCGAACTGTTTCAGAAGGCGGTTAACGTCCTGTACCTGCATACCGCAGCCGGTAGCAATACGGCGTTTACGGGAACCTTTGATGATTTCCGGCTTAGCGCGTTCTTTCATCGTCATTGAGTTGATGATGGCTTCCATACGCACCAGTACTTTATCGTCCATCTGCGATTTCACATTGTCAGGGATCTGACCCATGCCCGGCAGTTTGCCCATCAGGCTTGCCATACCGCCCATGTTTTTCATCTGCTTGAGCTGCTCAAGGAAATCGTTGAGATCGAAGCCGTCGCCTTTTTTCAGCTTGCTGGCTAATTTCTCTGCCTGCGCGCGGTCAACTTTGCTTTCGATATCTTCGATCAGCGACAGCACGTCGCCCATGCCGAGAATACGTGAAGCAATACGATCCGGGTGGAAAGGCTCCAGCGCTTCGGTTTTCTCGCCGACACCGAGGAATTTAATCGGCTTGCCGGTGATATGACGAATAGAGAGCGCCGCACCGCCCCGCGCATCACCATCAACTTTGGTCAGCACCACGCCGGTTAACGGCAGCGCTTCGTTAAAGGCTTTTGCGGTATTCGCGGCATCCTGGCCGGTCATCGCATCGACAACAAACAGCGTTTCTACCGGCTTGATAGAAGCGTGGACCTGTTTGATTTCGTCCATCATCGCTTCGTCAACGTGCAGACGACCGGCGGTATCCACCAGCAGCACGTCGTAGAATTTGAGTTTGGCTTCTTTCAGCGCGGCGTTGGCGATATCGACCGGTTTTTGACCGACATCCGACGGGAAGAAGTCCACACCGACCTGCTCGGCCAGCGTTTCCAGCTGTTTAATCGCCGCCGGGCGATAAACGTCCGCGGAGACCACCAGAACTTTCTTCTTGTGCTTCTCACGCAGGAATTTCCCCAGCTTACCGACGCTGGTGGTTTTACCCGCCCCCTGCAAGCCCGCCATCAGCACGACGGCAGGCGGCTGAGCAGCCAGATTCAGGGTCTGGTTTTCTTCGCCCATTGCCGCAACCAGCTCGTTACGGACAATCTTGACGAATTCCTGACCCGGCGTCAGGCTTTTGTTAACTTCATGACCAACCGCTTTCTCTTTTACGCGATTGATAAACTCACGCACTACCGGCAGCGCTACGTCAGCCTCCAGCAGCGCCATGCGCACTTCGCGCAGCGTCTCTTTAACGTTGTCTTCAGTAAGGCGTCCACGGCCACTGATATTGCGCAGCGTGCGCGACAAACGATCGGTTAAATTATCAAACATTGTCTCTCGCCTGGGGTGGAAACGGTCGGTCGCGACAGCGACACATCAACAGAAATTTGTCGCAGTATAACATGAAGCCGCCTTTGTTGTTATGCAACGGTTGGAGCAGCGGTCACGTAACGCTATACTGCTTTTCTTTATCACTGGCCAACTGTCGACACCTAATATGCCCGTTTTTGCTCTGCTCGCCCTTGTCGCCTACTCAGTCAGCCTTGCGCTGATTATTCCCGCCCTGCTGCAAAAAAACAGCGGCTGGCGGCGTATGGCTATTCTTTCTGCGGTCGTCGCGCTGGTAAGCCATGCTATTGCCCTGGAAGCGCGTATCCTGCCCGGCGGTGAAAGCGGACAAAACCTGAGCCTGTTGAACGTCGGCTCGCTGGTTAGCCTGATGATCTGCACGGTAATGACTATCGTCGCTTCCCGCAACCGTGGCTGGCTATTACTGCCCATTGTCTACGCCTTTGCGCTGATCAACCTCGCCTTCGCGACGTTTATGCCTAACGAGTTCATCACCCATCTCGAAGCGACACCGGGCATGATGATTCACATCGGATTATCGCTGTTTGCTTACGCCACGCTGATTATTGCCGCACTGTATGCGTTACAACTGGCGTGGATCGACTATCAGTTGAAAAACAAAAAACTGGCGTTCAGCAATGAAATGCCGCCACTGATGAGCATTGAGCGGAAAATGTTTCATATCACCCAGATCGGCGTGGTTCTGCTGACGCTCACTCTGTGTACTGGCCTGTTTTACATGCATAACCTGTTCAGTACTGAGAATATTGATAAAGCCGTTCTTTCTATCGTGGCATGGTTTGTCTATATCGTTCTGTTGTGGGGGCATTACCATGAAGGCTGGCGCGGACGTCGCGTCGTATGGTTTAACGTCGCAGGCGCAGTCATTCTGACGCTGGCCTATTTCGGCAGCCGTATACTGCAGCAGTTCGTGAGTTAAATCTTTAAGGAACCCTACGTGGAACACATCTCCACCACCACGCTCATTGTCACGCTTCTCATCATGGTGGTCATTTCCGCCTATTTTTCCGGTTCTGAAACCGGAATGATGACCCTGAATCGCTATCGTCTGCGGCATCGGGCCAAGCAGGGTAATCGTCAGGCAAAACGCGTTGAAAAGTTACTTCGCAAACCGGATCGCCTGATAAGCCTGGTACTGATCGGGAATAACCTGGTGAATATTCTGGCCTCCGCGCTTGGCACTATTGTCGGTATGCGCCTGTATGGCGATGCCGGCGTCGCCATCGCTACCGGGGTGCTAACGTTTGTGGTGCTGGTTTTTGCCGAAGTACTGCCAAAGACCATTGCCGCGCTGTATCCAGAAAAAGTCGCCTACCCGAGCAGTTTTTTGCTGGCTCCCCTGCAAATCATCATGATGCCGCTGGTGTGGTTGCTTAATACCATCACCCGCCTGCTGATGCGCATGATGGGTATCAAAACGGATATCGTGGTGAGCGGTTCGCTGAGTAAAGATGAACTGCGAACGCTGGTCAATGAATCGCGCTCCCAAATCTCGCGTCGTAATCAGGATATGCTGCTGTCCGTGCTGGATCTGGAAAAAGTCAGCGTCGATGACATCATGGTGCCGCGCAGTGAAATCATCGGCATTGATATTAACGACGACTGGAAATCAATCGTGCGCCAGCTTTCGCACTCCCCTCACGGCCGCATCGTGCTGTACCGCGACTCACTCGACGATGCCATCAGTATGCTGCGCGTACGCGAAGCCTGGCGATTAATGGCGGAGAAAAAAGAGTTCACCAAAGAGACCATGTTACGCGCGGCCGACGAAATTTATTACGTCCCGGAAGGTACGCCCCTCAGCACCCAGCTCATTAAATTTCAGCGCAATAAGAAGAAAGTGGGTCTGGTGGTCAATGAATATGGCGATATTCAGGGGCTGGTCACGGTCGAAGATATTCTGGAAGAGATTGTCGGCGATTTCACCACATCAATGTCACCGACGCTTGCTGAAGAGGTGACGCCGCAGAATGATGGCTCAGTGATCATTGACGGCAGCGCCAACGTTCGTGAAATCAATAAGGCGTTTAACTGGCACCTGCCGGAGGATGACGCACGTACCGTGAACGGTATTATTCTTGAAGCGCTGGAAGAGATCCCGGTAGCTGGCACACGAGTGCGTATTGGGCAGTACGATATCGATATTCTCGACGTGCAGGACAATATGATTAAACAGGTACAGGTGTTGCCGGTTACACCACTGCGCGAGAGTGTAGCGGACCAGTGAGCATAGTCCGGGCCGGGTAGCGCATCAGCATTACCCGGCCCAGGGCTGATTAGCCTTTGGCTTTCGCCACGGAGACCATCGCCGCACGGATGGTACGTCCGTTCAGGGTATAGCCTTTCTGCATTACCATCAGCACATTACCGGCGGCAACGTCGTCAGACTCTACCATTGCAATGGCCTGATGCACGTTCGGGTCCATCGGCACATCGATATCCGCAACCACCTGCACACCAAACTTCGCCACCACATCCAGCATTGACTTACGCGTCAGCTCAATACCTTCAATCATTGGTGCCATCGCATCATTGTCTTTGTCCGCCACTTCCAGCGCACGATCCAGACTGTCCAGCACCGGCAGCAGCTCGTTGACGAATTTTTCCAGCGCAAATTTATGCGCTTTTTCTACATCCAGTTCGGTACGACGACGCAGGTTTTCCATTTCCGCTTTGATACGCAACACGCTGTCGCGCTCGCGAGTTTCGGCTTCAGCAAGCTGAGCTTCCAGATTCGCAATTTTTTCATCGCGCGGATCCACCTGCTCAGCAGAAGCGTCTGGTTCAACCGCCTCAACTTCTTCGTGCTGATCCATGATAATTTCTTCCGGGGCTTGCCCCTCAGGCGTTTTCTGTTCTTTACTACTCATGAATTTCTCCGCGTTTTTTTCGCATTCATCTCGCTAACCTGGATTATTATGGGGATAAGATTCAGGGTTTCAAGGGAAGTACTCACATTGTCACTAATCTTCGTTACAAGGACCTCGAGAAAATGAACAATCATTTCAAGTGTATTGGCATTGTGGGGCATCCACGTCACCCCACTGCACTGACAACACATGAAATGCTCTACCGCTGGCTGTGCGCCAAAGGTTATGAGGTTATCGTGGAGCAACAAATCGCGCACGAGCTACAGCTGAAAAATGTGAAAACCGGTACGCTCGCGGAGATTGGCCAGCAGGCAGACCTCGCCGTAGTCGTCGGCGGCGACGGCAATATGCTGGGCGCTGCGCGCACCCTTGCACGTTATGACATCAAGGTTATCGGAATTAACCGCGGTAACCTCGGTTTCCTCACCGACCTTGATCCAGACAATGCCCACCAACAGTTAGCTGACGTACTGGAAGGCCACTACATCAGCGAAAAACGCTTTTTACTCGAAGCCCAGGTATGCCAACAGGATTGCCAAAAGCGCATCAGCACCGCGATCAACGAAGTGGTGCTGCATCCAGGCAAAGTGGCGCATATGATTGAGTTCGAAGTGTATATCGATGAAATCTTTGCCTTCTCTCAGCGTTCCGACGGGCTAATTATCTCTACGCCTACCGGCTCTACCGCCTACTCGCTCTCTGCCGGAGGCCCAATTCTGACGCCTTCCCTGGATGCCATTACGCTGGTGCCGATGTTCCCGCATACGCTTTCTGCGCGCCCGCTGGTGATCAACAGTAGCAGCACAATTCGCCTGCGCTTTTCTCATCGCCGTAGCGATCTGGAGATCAGCTGCGACAGCCAAATCGCCCTGCCGATACAGGAAGGTGAAGACGTATTGATCCGCCGCTGTGATTATCATCTGAACCTGATACATCCAAAAGATTACAGCTATTTCAATACATTAAGTACCAAGCTGGGCTGGTCAAAAAAATTATTCTAATTTAACGCCAACCTCTTTACTGTATAAAAAACCAGTTTATACTGTATGTAATTACAGTTATGGTTTTTCATACAGGAAAACAGCTATGTTGGCACAACTGACCATCAGCAATTTTGCTATCGTTCGTGAACTTGAGATCGATTTCCAGAACGGCATGACCGTCATCACCGGTGAGACAGGTGCGGGTAAGTCCATTGCCATTGATGCTCTCGGTTTGTGCCTGGGCGGGCGCGCAGAAGCCGACATGGTGCGCGCAGGCGCTGCGCGAGCCGACCTCTGTGCCCGTTTCGCCTTAAAAGACACCCCAGCAGCCCTGCGCTGGCTGGAAGAGAACCAGCTTGAAGACGGCCGTGAGTGCTTGCTGCGTCGCGTTATCAGCAGCGACGGCCGCTCCCGTGGCTTTATTAACGGTACCGCCGTTCCGCTATCACAGCTTCGTGAGCTGGGCCAGTTGCTGATTCAAATCCACGGTCAGCACGCACACCAGCTTCTGACAAAATCCGAACACCAAAAATTCCTGCTTGATGGTTACGCCAATGAAGCGTCCCTGACCCAGGAAATGACCGCGCGCTATCAGCTATGGCACCAAAGCTGCCGCGATCTGGCGCATCATCAGCAACAAAGCCAGGAGCGCGCAGCACGGGCGGAACTGTTGCAATATCAGCTAAAAGAATTGAACGAATTCAACCCACAGCCGGGCGAGTTTGAGCAAATTGATGAAGAGTACAAGCGTCTGGCTAACAGCGGGCAATTGCTCACCACCAGCCAGCAGGCTCTGGCTATCCTCGCGGATGGCGAAGACATCAATCTGCAGAGCCAGCTGTACACCGCAAAGCACCTGGTCACCGAACTGGCAGGCATGGACGGCAAACTTTCCGGTATCCTCGATATGCTGGAAGAGGCAACCATTCAGCTCAGCGAAGCCAGCGATGAACTGCGCCACTATTGCGATCGTCTGGATTTAGACCCTAACCGTTTGTTCGAACTTGAGCAGCGTATTTCAAAGCAAATCTCGTTGGCACGTAAGCATCACGTCTCTCCGGAAGCGCTGCCGCAGTTCTATCAGTCTTTGTTAGATGAACAGCAGCAACTTGACGATCAGGCCGACTCGCTCGAAACCTTAACCCTGGCGGTGAACAATCACCATCAGCAGGCGCTGGAAACAGCAAAAAGGTTGCACCAACAGCGCCAGCATTACGCCCAGGAACTGGGGCAACTCATTACCGAGAGTATGCATACCCTTTCGATGCCACATGGTCTCTTTTGCATTGATGTAAAATTTGAGGAGCATCATCTGAGCGCAGACGGTGCTGACCGCGTGGAGTTTAAAGTTACCACTAACCCGGGTCAGCCGTTACAACCGATCGCGAAAGTTGCTTCCGGCGGCGAGCTGTCGCGCATCGCTCTGGCTATTCAGGTTATTACCGCACGTAAAATGGAAACCCCAGCGCTGATTTTCGATGAGGTTGATGTCGGCATCAGCGGTCCGACTGCGGCGGTCGTGGGCAAAATGCTGCGGCAGTTGGGAGAATCAACCCAGGTAATGTGCGTAACGCACCTGCCGCAGGTTGCTGGTTGTGGTCATCAACATTTCTATGTCAGCAAAGAAACTGACGGCGCAATGACGGAAACACACATGCAGCCGCTTGATAAACGCGCACGTCTGCAGGAGTTAGCCCGCTTACTTGGCGGAAGCGAAGTCACACGCAATACCCTCGCAAACGCAAAAGAACTGCTGGCAGCATAAACTTTTTTCCCTTGTGAAGGTCTGAGTTCAACATAAAATCGCCGACCGACCCGACAGCAAAAGGTTTTAAAGTGGTGAAAGGTCTATTATCATCGGCATATTACATATGAGCCGCGTACTGCTCGGGCCCGAAAAGGAATCAAATCACTATGCGCTGTAAAACGCTGACTGCTGCTGCAGCAGTACTACTGATGTTGACTGCAGGCTGTTCCACTCTGGAGCGAGTGGTTTACCGCCCTGACATCAACCAGGGAAATTATCTGACACCGACCGATGTCGCCAAAGTGCGTACAGGCATGACGCAACAGCAGGTTGCTTATGCTCTGGGTACCCCGATGATGTCCGATCCTTTTGGCACTAACACCTGGTTCTATGTGTTCCGTCAGCAACCTGGACACGAAGGCGTAACTCAGCAAACGCTGACGCTGACCTTTAACAGCAGCGGCGTATTGACCAACATTGATAACAAACCTGCCCTGACCGACAACAAGTAGGTTTGAGAGATTAAAAAAAGGTGCTCAATGAGCACCTTTTTTATTGTCTGTTATTTTTTAGCGGATTTCTCTGCTCGCTGCCTGCGCAGCTCTTTGGGATCGGCAATCAACGGCCGATAAATTTCCACCCGCTCGCCGTCATGCAGAACATCAGCAAGCTTTACCGGACGGCTGTAGATGCCCACTTTATTTTTGCTGAGATCGATATCATTACGTAATTCCAGCAACCCGGAAGCGCGGATAGCCTCTTCCACCGTAGCGCCCTGCTGCAGCGTTACGCGCTGTAAATACTGTTTTTCAGGCAGCGCGTATGCCACTTCAACGACAATTTTAGCCGACGCTGACACTGTAAACCTCTTTCGCGCGAACGGTGAAAGCCTGCACCATATTCGAAGCCAGCTCTTTAAAGATGCGGCCAAACGCCAGCTCGATGAGTTTATTCGTGAACTCAAAATCGAGATGAAACTCAATGCGGCACGCGTCCTGGCTTAACGGCGTAAATTTCCAGCCGCCAATCAGTTTTTTAAACGGTCCATCGACCAGATGCATCAGGATGCTCTGATTACTGGTCAGTTGGTTACGCGTGGTGAACGTTTTGCTAATCCCTGCTTTAGAGACGTCCACAGCGGCCGTCATTTGTCCCGGAGTCGACTCCAGTACGCGGCTACCGGTGCACCCCGGTAAAAACTGGGGAT
Source organism: Citrobacter sp. wls714 (assembly GCF_005281025.1). Lineage (NCBI taxonomy): Bacteria > Pseudomonadati > Pseudomonadota > Gammaproteobacteria > Enterobacterales > Enterobacteriaceae > Citrobacter > Citrobacter sp. wls714. The sequence goes on from NZ_SZWZ01000039.1 coordinate 23,252, forward strand.
AGGATTTAACATCATTCACTAACTGATACATCTGCTCCGCACTGTAAGGTACTAAAGCGGTCCGGCTAATCTGAGGCATAACAATTTCCATCAATATCAATCACACAAATAATACCATTTATCACTCGCTAAAAAAAACGCTATAGCCCAACTCGTGCTAAGATAGCGCCTTGCGCCCCGCTGGATGAAATGGGGTGTTTTTCGATTCCAGATTACCTATACTGAGCGGCATTATGACGAAGAAAAAAGCACACAAACCTGGCTCAGCCACAATCGCGCTTAACAAACGCGCACGACACGAATACTTTATCGAAGAAGAGTTCGAAGCAGGACTCGCTCTGCAGGGCTGGGAAGTCAAATCCTTGCGCGCAGGTAAAGCCAACATCGGCGATAGCTACGTTATACTCAAAGACGGCGAAGCGTTCCTGTTTGGCGCCAACTTCACACCGATGGCCGTTGCTTCAACACACGTGGTATGCGATCCCACCCGTACCCGTAAACTACTGTTAAACCAGCGCGAACTCGACTCTTTGTATGGTCGCATGAATCGTGATGGTTATACCGTGGTAGCACTTTCGCTGTACTGGAAGAACGCCTGGTGTAAAGTGAAAATCGGCGTCGCAAAAGGTAAGAAACAACACGACAAGCGCTCCGATGTGAAAGAACGTGAATGGCAGGTGGATAAAGCACGTATTATGAAAAATGCCGGGCGATAACCTTCTTTTCTTTGTGGCCAGTCTATCACCATGATGACTGGCCTTTATTTTTTAGTTATTGAAAGTCGCATTATACATTCATAGTAATTATAGATTCCATTGCTGAATCGTTCAGCTAAAAATACAACCTCCAATCCGCAGGCAAGGAGTAGCCTAATAGAATAAAACTTCAAGTACTCCCGCCCTATATTTTCCACTCTACGAAATAGCATTATTATTACTGTTGTTTATTATTAACAATAAATAATAAAAGCAATGATTACAGCAAGTTATAAATAAAGCCTATTTATCGAAACGTTTAACTCTTTTCGGTGAAAAATGTCATCATATATTTTTAATATCTGGACATTGCAGAAAAGTTTCTTTCTGACTATATCATCTAATACGAAAGAACTATTTTTGGTGCTCAGACTACGACTTTATTTGTTCAGAAACTGATATCTGTAAATCTCATCCATGAAATTACATGTGCAAGTTCATCATTATGATGAACGAGGCACCTGTCTGCTCATTTTCCCGGCACGCCGTTGCGGATTAATACTCCCGACCTGCCATCAGGAGTGAACATATGCGTCTACTCGCCGTTGTATCGAAGTTGACTGGTGTTTCTACCAATGTTGAAGCCTCTGAAATTACGCTCAACTCACCTTCTATTGTGAAACTGTCCGTTTCGCGTGAGGAGGTCAGCCAGTTGACTCGCGTTAATCAGGATCTGGTTGTCACACTCCGTTCAGGTGAAACCATCACCATTAAAAATTTTTACGTCGGAAAAGGTGATGCGCAAAACCAGCTGGTTCTGGAAGACAGCAATGGCGCGCTGTGGTGGGTTCAGGATACGGATGGCGCTTTCCATTTTCAGCACCTGGACGATCTCACGCCGCTGATGACGGCCGAAGGCAGTCATGACGGTGGCGCAGTCTGGCCCTGGGTTCTCGGCGGGGTCGTTGCCGCAGGTGGGATTGCAGCTATAGCCTCTTCTGGCGGCGGTGGCGGACATCACAATAACGACAACGGCTCAGGCAATGGTAATCCCGGTGGTAGTACGGATCCTGGCGTTGGAACAAATCCAGATGGTGGCACTAATCCAGGCGGTAATAATAGCGGAGATACCACTCCACCAACATCCCCAACTGCACTGGTGGTCTCCCCTGATGGCAAGTCGTTGACCGGGCAGGCAGAACCGGGCAGTACAGTCATCATTAAAGATGCGCAGGGCAACATTGTTGGTCAGGGTAAAGCAGACAGTGACGGCAAATTTGCGATCGATCTTAATCCCCCTAAACTCAGCGGAGAACACCTGACCGTTACCGCAACCGATGCGGCAGGTAATACCAGCCCCGCCGCGAGCGTTAACGCGCCCGATATTCCTCTGCCTGCCACACCGGTAATTTCTGCTGCTATAGACGATCAGGCTCCGGAAACCGGGACTGTCGCTAACAAGCAATTTACCAATGACAATACCCCAACGCTACAGGGAACCGGCACCCCCGGCTCAACTATCCATATTTATGTTGATGGTAAAGAGACAGGTACCGCCGTGGTGGGATCGAATGGAAAATGGAGCTTTGCTATTGCCACACCGCTGGCAGATGGTGAACACAGCTTTACAGCCATTGCTACCAACCTTAAAGGCAGCAGCGGAGAATCTACCCAATTCACGCTCAACATTGATACTCACACCCCGGAAGCCCCTGTACTTGAAGCCCTAACGGATAAAACAGGGTACATTACTGGTCTACTCATCAATAACGCACACACTGATGAAGCAAAACCAACCCTATCCGGTAAAGGTGAAGCAGGAAATACCATCACCATCCGTGAAGGGAACATCATTCTGGGGACGACTGTCGTTGATGCCAGCGGCCAGTGGAGCTTCACCCCGACAACAGCGTTAAGCGACGGCGCACATACGTTCACGATCCAACAGACGGATAAAGCAGGAAACGTCAGCGAAATAACGACAACCCCAACGATTATTGTTGATACGACTCCCCCACCTGCTGCGGTGGTTGACTCAGTCTCCGTGGATGGCACCACCGTAACAGGCCATGCTGAAATCGGCAGTACCGTCTCCATCTATGATGCCGATAACAATCTCCTCGGTTCAGCTGTAGTAGGCCAGGATGGCTTATTCAGTATTACGCTGAATCCAGCGAAAACGCATGGCGAAACGCTGGAAACACGTATCCGGGACGAGGTAGGTAATAACGGACCGGCAGGCCAATTTACTGCATCAAACTCTCAATATCCTTCTCAACCGATCATCATCACCGTGTCAGATGACATTGGGAGCGTGACCGGTGCTTTGAAAAACGGCGATGCTACAGATGACAATCGCCCGACCATCAGCGGCACTGCTGAACCGGGAAGTGTTATCACAATTAATGACAATGGCGTGCCAATGCCAACAATCCCGCCGGTGATTGCTGACAACGATGGGAAGTGGAGCTTTACGCCCTCTCAGCCACTTCCTGATGGCGATCATCTTTTTACCGCAACGGCGACAAATAACTTCGGCACCAGCGGACAGTCCATCAGCTTTGCGGTTGATATCGACACCCAACCTCCGGTGCTGGAAGATTTGGAAGTCATTAATCAGGGAACCACGCTGACAGGCTCCACCGAAGCAGGCAGCACGGTGGTGATTAAAGACAGTCAGGGAAATGTTTTGGGAAGCGGTAAGGCAGGTAATGACGGCTCATTCTCAATAGGCATTAATCCCGCCAAAACCAATGGTGAAACGCTGACCATTTCGGTTACTGATAGAGCCTCAAATACGGGTCCTGTAGAGAGCCTGAAAGTACCGGATATTTCGCCACCAGCCTCCCCTTCCGGACTAACTGTCGCTGCCGACGGTGAATCCGTTAGTGGTCAGGCGGAACCCGGTTCTACGGTTATCATCAAAGACGTCGCGGGTAACGTACTGGGTACCGGGATCGCCAACGGCAGCGGGCAATTCATCGCCCCGCTAAATTCACCACAAACCAATGGCGAAGCGTTAACGGCAACAGCCAAAGACGCTGCACAAAATGAGAGTCTACCGTCTACCGTGCTCGCACCGGATACGACCGCACCACTCGCACCAGAAGATGTGAAGGTGAGCCCGGAAGGCACCAGCGTAACGGGGACGGCTGAACCAGGCAGTACAATAACCATTACCGCACCGGACGGCAGCACCATCGGTACTGGAAAAACGGGAAGCGATGGCAACTTTAGCGTACCGCTTTCACCTGCGCAGACAAATGGCGAAACCGTCAGCGTCACCGCCACTGACAGCGCTAAAAATGAAAGCCCGGCGAAAACCGCAGTTGCGCCGGATACTACCGCCCCAGATAAGCCCATTATTTTGCAGGTATTTGATGACGTCGCAGGCGATACCGGGCCACTCACCAGTGGACAAACAACCAACGATAACCGTCCGACGCTGAGCGGCACAGCAGAAGCTGGCTCAACTGTAGAGATATTTGATAACGGGACATCTCTAGGTGTGGCCGTAATGCAGCCAGACGGTAGCTGGAGCTTCACCCCTCAGACCGACCTCGGTGAAGGGAAACACCAGCTTACGGCTGTCGCTACAGATACCAAAGGCAACGCCAGCCCGGCGACCGCGTTTGAACTGATTGTTGATACGCAGTCACCGCAAATGCCTGCCATTACCCATGTAACGGATGACAAGCCGGGCATTGTCGGTTCCATCGCCAATAACGGTCTGACCAACGATAACACGCCAACCATCAACGGAACCGGCGAACCCGGCTCAATAGTTCATCTGATGCGTGACGGGCAACTGATTGCAGATATTACCGTCGATACTAGCGGGATATGGAGCTACACCCCGCCGCAAACGTTGCCCGATAATAAATATGAATTTACGGTGACAGCCAGCGACAACAATGGAAACACGACACCTCTCTCCGCAGGGTTCACCATTACCATTGACAGCACGGCACCTCTCGCCCCGGGATTTTCTGCGATCCTTGATCCTGATAAAAATCCTATCGATACCAGTCAACCGACCAACTCTTCTCAGCCACAGTTAACCGGTAGTGGCACCGCTGGCGACACCATCACCATTTATGACAATGGCAAGCCGATTGGCGAAACAAAGGTTGGCACGGATGGAAGCTGGCAATTCACGCCGCCAGTGGTTCTGGGTGACGGCACACATGTTCTGACGGCAACCGCCAGCGATCCGGCGGGCAATGAAGGCCCGAAATCCACCAGCTTCACGCTACAGGTCGATACAAATGCGCCAAATGCACCACAAATCCTGTCAGCAACCATTGTTGTGGGTACCGAAAATGTCGTCCTGGCTAATGGCAGCACAACGAATCAGGAAACCCCACTTCTGAGCGGTACCGGTGAGCCAGGCGCCACGATCACGCTCTATAATAATGGCACTGAGGTGGACACGGTAAAGGTCAATGCACAAGGGAAATGGACCTACCAGCCAACCGCCAATTTATCTGAAGGGTTAAACGTCATTACCGCGACGGCTACCGATGCGGCAGGCAACGTCAGCCCGGTATCCGGCGTCTACTCGATCACAATTGATACCATTCCACCTGCGAAACCTGACGTACCGCTAATCACCGATAACGTTCTACCCGTTGTCGGAAACGTTGCCAGTGGTGGCACAACCAATGACACCACGCCCACCTTCAGCGGGAAGGGAGAGCCGGGTAGCACTATCACTATCTATAATAACGGCAGCGAAATTGGTCAAACAACGGTAGGTGATAACGGGAGCTGGACCTTTACCCCGAGCCCATTAGACCCAGACACGACTTACGTCATCACCACAACTGAAACCGACATTGCGGGCAATACCAGCGATCCGTCGGATCCGGTCACCCTAACCATTGACACAACGGTCCCAACCACTCCCACTATTGAATTTGCGACGGATGATGACAACACGCCCAATGCCAACTTTAACAACAACGCCACCACCGATGACAATACGCCGGTTATTCATGGTACGGGTGAAGCTGGCAGCATTATTACTGTATTCAATGGCACTACCGTTCTGGGCGTGGCCACTGTCGACAGTTTTGGCAACTGGAAATTCCCCATTACCAGCGCCCTGCTCGATGGAACCTATACCCTGACCGCCAGCGCAAAAGACGCCGCCGGTAATCCCAGCGGGACATCGAACAGCTTTACCTTTACCGTTGATACCATTCCTCTGCAGGCACCGGTAGTGACGGAAATCCTTGATAACGTCAACCCGGTCACTGGCACTCTGAGCGATGGCTCCTTCACTAACGACCAGACGTTAACCATCAACGGCACCGGCGAGACGGGCAGCACAATAACGATTTATGACAATGGCACAGCTATAGGAACCGCAAACGTCATTGATGGAAAATGGACCTTCACCACGCCTGCACTTTCAGAAGATCCTCACGCGCTGACCTTCAGTGCAGATGACGGAGCCGGAAACACGACGGTTCAAACGCCGGCCATTAATATCACCGTAGATATTACACCGCCGCCAGCCCCGACGATCCAGACTGTCTCACCGGATGGCACCCGGGTTGCTGGTCTGGCAGATCCTTTCGCCACGGTTGAAATTCGCGATGCTTCCGGCACGCTAATCGGTACCGCAACCGCAAATAATACCGGCGAATTCGCCGTAACCTTAAGCCCGGCGCAGACCAACGGCGGTGAACTCACGGCGAAAGCAATTGATCGCGCGGGTAACGAAAGCCCCAACGCGACCTTTCCCGCCTCTGACAGCGGCCTGCCTGATGTGCCGTTCATTATCGCGATTGACGACGATGTCGGTAGCGTACAGGGAAATATTCTCACTGCTGGCGGTAGAACAGATGACACCACCCCCATGCTTCGTGGCACAACGGAAGTGGGATCGACGGTCGAAGTCTTTATTAACGGCACCAGCGCTGGCCAGGCCATCGTTGATACCAGCGGCAATTGGACATTTGCGGTTCCCACCCTGCCAGGCGAAGGGAACTACAATTTTACCGTTCAGGCCACCAACGGTAACGGCAAGGGCGGTCTGTCCGCCCCCGTTGCAATAACGGTAGATTTAACCGCACCGCTCCAGCCGGTGATTGTTAACGCGACGGATGACGTTCCCGGCTACACCGGCTCACTGGCTAACGCCGCGCTAACAAACGATGCGCGCCCTACGCTCAACGGTACCGGCGAAGCAGGTGCCACTATAACCATCTTTGATAATGGCAATGCGATCGGCACTACCACCGTAGCTCAAAACGGTAGCTGGAGCTTCACGCCGGGAAGTAATCTCAGTAACAGCCAGCATGTGTTCACCGCCCGCGCAACGGATAGTGCGGGTAATACCGGGGCTATTTCGGGCGATTTCACCCTGACCATTGACGCACAAGCGCCCACCGTCCCGACAATTACATCGGTGATTGACGATAACAACCTACCGAACGTTTCCGTCTTACCAGGCCAGGTAACTGACGATCGCCAGCCCGTGCTGAACGGTACGGGCGAAACCGGTGCGACAATTAATATCTTTGATAACGGCGTACTCCTTGGTACGACCGTAGTAGGTGCAGGAGGAGCCTGGTCCTGGACGGTTGACAGCGCGCTAACGGAAGGCAGCCACACCCTGACCGTCAGCGCCACCGACCCGGCAGGTAACACCAGCGCAGCCTCCTCTGGGTGGAATATCGTCGTGGATGTGACGCCCCCCGCCGTACCAACGCTCACTTCCGTGGTAGACGATCAGCCCGGTTTAACCGGCAATCTGGTCAGCGGTCAACTCACCAACGACGCGACTCCGACGCTCAACGGTCGCGGAGAAATCGGAGCTACAATTAATATCTGGCTGGATGGCGGAACAACACCGATTGGCACAGCCATTGTTGATGGAACCGGGTCGTGGAGCTTCACGCCTGGAACGCCACTCACTAATGGTAACCATACCTTTACCCTCAGCGCGACTGACCCAGCCGGCAACACCAGCGCCCTGTCCGGTGGATTTACGCTGAATGTTGACGCCACTCCACCTATAGCGCCAGTCATTACCAGCATCGCGGATAATACGGCCCCCGTGATAGGCGTCGTACCGAATGGTGGAAGCACCAACGAGACAAGGCCGACAATTACCGGAACCGGTGAAGCAGGCTCGACAATCTCTATTTATAACGGCGCTTCTCTCGTGGGCACCGCCCTTGTCCAGGCCAACGGCAACTGGAGCTTTACACCAACAAATGCGCTTGCTGCAGGCACATGGAATCTTACCGCGAAGGCAACTGACACCGCGGGTAATACTGGGCCGGCATCGGATGTTCGCTCATTCACTATTGATACTACCGCCCCCGTTGCACCTGTCATAACCACCGTCTTTGACGATCAAGGGCCACTCACCGGCAATCTCAGCAATGGACAAATTACTGATGATGCCCGCCCGACATTCAGCGGTACCAGCGAACCCAACGCCATAATCCGTATCTTTGACAACGGCTCTTTGTTAACGGAGATAACCGCTAACAGCAGCGGTAACTGGAGCTATACGCCTACGCAACCAACAGCGCCTGCAATGGCCACGGGAAACCATGTCATCACCGTAACGGCCATCGATGCGGCGGGTAATGTGAGTCCTGCATCGGACAGCTTCACATTCGTGGTGGATACCACCGCGCCATTACTACCGGTTATTACCCTGGTGACCGATGATATGCCCCCTGGCACCGGGGCGATTACTAACGGACAAAGTACCAACGATCCAACGCCGACGTTTAGCGGAACAGCGGAGGCCGGAGCCACAATCACCCTGTATGAGAATAATACCGTCCTGGGAACCACCACCGTGTTAGCCAACGGTACCTGGAGCGTCACCACCTCCACGTTGGGAAGCGGTACACATACCATTACCGCTGTCGCTACAGATGCAGCAGGCAACGCCAGCCAACCAACAGGCGGTTTTACGCTGACTGTCGACACATCGGCCCCCGCTACGCCAACCCTGACTACCGTCGTGGATGACGTTGCTGGCGGTGTATTCGGCAACCTGAATAACGGTCAGATCAGTAATGACAGCCGGCCAACACTAAACGGGACTGCTGAGGTGGGAAGTACGGTAAGTGTTTATGACGGCAACACATTGTTGGGAACAACCACGGCTGGAGCAGGTGGTGTCTGGAGCTTCACGCCGGGAACCCCGCTCAGCGAAGGCTCGCACACGCTAACCGTCACCGCCACCGATGCGGCGGGTAATAACAGCCCGGCGACCAACAGTTTTGTGATAGTCGTTGATACCACCGCGCCAGGCGTGCCAGTTATTGTCAGCATTATTGATGATGTGCCTAACATCACTGGTGCAGTGGGTAATGGTCAGTCCACCAATGATACCCTCCCCACGCTCAACGGCACGGCGGAAGCCAACAGCACGGTCAATATCTTTGACAACGGCGCGCTGGTGGCCTCCGTAACGGCGAACGCCAGCGGAAACTGGACCTGGACTCCCACCTCAGCGTTGGGCCAGGGCACGCATGCTTATACGGTGAATGCCACTGATACGGCGGGTAACGTGAGCCCCACCTCCCCTGGCTCGTCGATTGTAGTGGATACCCTCGCGCCCGGCGCGCCAACGGGCCTTACTATCAATGCCACCGGAAACCGCGTCACCGGTACAGCTGAAGCAGGGAGCACCGTGACCATTACGTCCAGTACAGGAACCGTACTGGGAACCGCCACTGCGGATGGTGCAGGCAGCTTTGTGGTGACGCTTTCCCCGGCGCAAACCAGCGGCCAGGCGCTGCTGGCATTTGCTCAGGATAAAGCGGGCAATATCGGTGTTTCTGCCGGGTTCACTGCCCCAGATACCCGCGTACCCGATGCCCCAACCATCGTCAGTGTTGTGGATGATTTCGGCATTTATACCGGGATTATCGCCAATGGCCAGGTAACCAACGATGCCTTACCTACGCTAAACGGAACGGCACAGGCCAATGCCGTCATCAATATTTACAACAACGGGGCGCTGCTTGGCTTCACAACGGCTAACGCCAGCGGCGTCTGGTCCTTCACGCCTGACAGCAATTTGACCGAGGGCTCGCACGCCTTTACCGCGACCGCAACCAACGCGAACGGCACAGGAGCCGCATCAGGTCCCGCCACGGTGGTGGTCGATACACTGGCTCCCAATACGCCAACCGGCATACTGAGTGCGGATGGCGGTTCGCTAACAGGTCAGGCAGAAGCAAACAGCACGGTGACGGTGACAATCCCTGGCGCGGGTACCTACACCACGACGGCAGGAAGCAACGGCGCCTGGTCATTGACCTTGCCGACCAAACAAATTGAAGGGCAGAAGCTGGGCATAACCGCAACCGATGCGGCGGGCAATACGTCGGGGTCGCTCTCCATTACCGCCCCAATCCTCCCACTCTCGGCTAACGATAACGTCACCAGCCTCGCTCTGACGACCACCGCAACCACCAGCTCACAAAGCTACTCTGACTACGGTCTGCTGTTGGTAGGTGCTTTGGGGAATGTCGCCTCCGTTCTGGGTAATGACACCGCACAGGTACAGTTCACCATTGCCGCCGGCGGTTCTGGCAATGTTACGATCGATGCGGCAGCGACAGGCATTGTTCTGTCATTGCTCAGTACCCAGGAGATTGTGGTGCAGCGCTTTGATGCCACTCTCGGCACCTGGAGCACTTTCATCAACACTGCAAATGGCGACTTCGCTAACCTACTGACGTTAACTGGTAGCGGCGTCACCCTGAATCTGACCGGCCTGACCGGCGGGCAGTATCGCGTGCTGACGTATAACACCAGCCTGCTGGCGACAGGTTCATATACCAGCCTGGACGTAGACGTTCATCAGACCAGCGCAGGCGTTGTCAGCGGGCCGACCGTCAATACTGGCAACGTGATGGCCGATGACGTTACGCCAACCGGAACAACACTAACATCAGTCACTGATGCCAGCGGGAAAACCACCGTCGTTGGCGCGGGTGGGGTCGATATCACAGGTCAGTACGGCACCCTGCACATCAACCAGGACGGCAGCTACAGCTACAAATTAACTAACACCAGCGCCGCGGTTTACGGTCAAAAAGAGAGCTTCACCTATACCATCACACAGGGTAGCAACAGCAGCTCGGCACATCTGGTGATCAACCTGGGGCCAGCCCCGGCGGCCACCACCGTTATTGCGGCCGACAACAATGCTGCCATGGTCTTTGATACCAGCGTCAGCTATGTCAACAATGGGCCATCAGTACAAAGCGGTCTGACGGTATTAAGCGTCGGAGTTGGTACCGTACTTAACGCCAACCTGCTTGATGACATGAGCAATCCGATTATCTTTGATGTAGAGGATGGCTCAACCCGTACGATGACCATTCAAGGGACCGTTGGCGGCGTAACGCTGGCCTCAACGTTCGATCTTTATATCTACCGCTTCAATGATGCGATCCAGCAGTTTGAACAATACCGGGTGCAAAAAGGCTGGATCAACACCCTGCTGCTGAATGGCAATTCGCAGCCGTTGACGGTAACGCTGCCAGGCGGTGAATACCTGTTTGTACTGAATACCGCCAGCGGGATCAGCGCCCTCACCGGTTACACGCTCAATATCTCGCAGGATCATACCTATGCCGTTGATAGCACTACCGCCAATACCACCGGCAATGTGCTAACTAACGATATTGTGCCGCCAGATGCGGTGATCACTGAAGTCAACGGCGTGGCTGTCCCGGCATCGGGAAGCACCACCATAAACGGACTCTACGGTACGTTATCCATTGATGCAAAAGGAAATTACACCTATACCCTGAAAAACGGCGTTGGTGCGGACAGCATCAAATCCCCGGACAGCTTCGTCTATACCGTTCGCGCGCAGAATGGTGATACGGATACCGGCTCACTGAACATCACGCCAACCCCGCAGGCGTTGAATGCCGTCGATGACGTCAGCAGCATCATGGCGGTAAATACCGTTCAGGACTCGGCTGCATATGGCAGCGGCGCGCTGGGAACAGCGACAATTCCGACCCTGGGGAGCAAGGCAACCGCGACAGGTTCGTTTGACATCGCGACAAATGACGTCCTGAAAAACGCCACGCTTAACTTCGATATCAACACGCTAATCACCGTCGGTACGCTCGGTGTGAGCTGGACGATAACCGGCCCTGGCGGATACACACTTTCAGGTACGGTACCTGCCAGCGCCATCAGTCTGTTAGGCAGTTCAATCGCGGTCTCGCTGGGGAATGCCGAACTGACCGCAGGTCATTACAGCGTCAGCTTCACAGGAACGATGGGAGGGCTGGCCGTGGGCGACGTCAGCATTACGCCGAACGTCACCGGCACCACCTGGCACCTTAATACCTTTGACGTCAACACCACCACGGTAAATGGCAATATTTTTGATGGTAGTGATGCGGCTGGCGCCCACGATCAGCTGTCAACCGTCCATACCCTGCTTACCGTCAATGGCTATAACGGCAGTACCGCCACGCTCAATCCGACCAGCAGTACCAGTAGCGCCACCGTTCAGGGCCATTATGGTTCACTGACCATGAATCTGGATGGCTCCTACACCTACACGCTGAAGCCGGGTACGACCGTGGCATCGATGACCACCAAAGAGACCTTCACCTATACGCTTAATGACCAAAACGGACATACGGACACCGCCACGCTGACCATCAATATGAATCCGCAGCTGGCAAGCTCCTCACAGCATGATGTGATCACCGGATCGGTCTACGGCGATACGCTTATCTATCACCTGCTTAATGCCAACAACGCAACCGGAGGGAACAACAGCGACAGCTGGACCAACTTCTCTATGGCCCAGGGTGACAAGATCGATATCCACGAACTGCTGAGCGGATGGAACCATCAGGCCTCAACGCTTGGAAACTACGTGCAAGTCACCACCAACGGATCCAACACCGTGATCGCCATCGACCGCGATGGTACGGGTGGAACTTATCAATCCACCAACCTCATCACCCTGGAGAACGTCAACACCACGCTGAATGAACTGCTACAGAACAACCATCTCATCACGGGTGGTTAATACATAAAGCTCCGGGCGCCACGACGCCCGGAGCAACTGCCGTAACGGTTGTATTTGAAAGGGATGAGATATGGGAAAAGTCATGCCCGTGGCATTACTGCTGGCATTAACGCTGTGTTCCATGCGGGTGAATGCCGAAGATGAACCGCAAATTATTACGCCGGAAGGGTTGGCAAACAGCCAGATGCTTCCAAACCTTGACGGCTCCGTTGCCGATCTGCCGCTAAGCTCCGCCGCCCCCGGAACTCTGACGCTGAACGATGCTGTGAGTCGTGCCGTGAGCTGGCACCCATCCATTCGTGAATCTATCGGCAAATTACTCACACAGAATGAGCAGATAGACGTGGCGAAATCGAAATATTACCCGCAGGTAACTGCCGGAATGAACAACGGCTACAGCAATACTTACACCGACCACGGCTTTAGCCCGGCCCTGGTTATTTCGGTGTCACAAATGCTGTATGACTTCGGCAAAGTGGCCAGCCAGGTCCGCGCTGAAACCGCAGGTTCCGCGCAGCAGCAGGCTAATGTGTTACTCAGTATTGATACCATCGCGCACGCGACCGCCAACGCGATAGTCCAGGTGCAGACGTGGCAGCAAATGGTGGATGCCGCCGAGGAGCAACTCGCCGCCCTCAACGGCATTGGCCGATTGACCCGGCAACGCAATGATGAAGGCGCAACCTCGCTATCGGACGTGGTGCAAACCGATGCGCGTATAGAGTCTGCGCGTTCGCAACTGGCGCAGTACCAGGCCAATCTCGACAGCAGCAAGGCAACGCTGATGAGTTTTCTCGGCTGGAACTCGCTCAACGGCATCAGCAATGAATTCCCCGGCAAACTGGACAGCAGTTGTGATGTCGTAAAACCCGACGATAAGTTGGTTCCTGCCGTGCTGGCGGCGTGGGCGCAGGCAAATGTGGCGCAGGCCAACCTCGACTACGCCAACGCGCAAATGACGCCGACTATCTCTCTGGAGCCGTCGGTTCAGCACTATCTCAACGACAAATACCCCAGCCATGAGGTACTCGACAAAACCCAGTACTCCGCATGGGTAAAAGTTGAAATGCCGCTGTATCAGGGGGGTGGACTTACCGCCAGACGCAATGCCGCCAGTCATGCGGTTGAGTCAGCCCAGTATTCTATTCAACGAACCCGGCTTGAGGTACGGCAGAAATTACTGGAATCCCGCAGCCAGGCGATGAGTCTCGCCACCGCCCTGCAAATTCTGCGACGCCAGCAGCGACTGAGTGAACAAACGCGCGAGCTGTATCAACAGCAGTATCTGGATCTTGGTTCACGCCCGTTGCTCGATGTGCTTAACGCCGAGCAGGAGGTGTATCAGGCGCGCTTTGCTGAACTCCAGACCCAAAACCAGCTGCGCCAGTTACAGCTTAACTGCCTCTACAATACCGGATCGCTACGCCAGGCGTTCGCCTTAAATAACCGCAGCATTCAATCGGTGGAGATACAGCTATGAGCGACGTCGATTCACATGCGGAAGAGGCCATTGGCGAACAGGCTCTGAGCCAGTGGGCGCAGGCGATGACGTATATTGCCAGCCACTATCGCGTTGCCTGCTCCCCCGGCGCAATCCAGGCCAACGCCCCGTGGTTTGCAGGGAAAAACCGCACCCTCGCGCTGACACAACTGGCGCGCCAGGCGGGCCTGTCATTTCACGCGCTGGACACCACAAAGCAGGCGTTCAGCCAGTGGCGTTTACCGGTAGTAGCGGAACTGCGCGACGGCCAAATCATGGTGATAGAGCATTTCAACGGTGACGATGCACTGGATGTTTTTATCATCGCCGAAGAGGGGCAACGTAACCGGGTGACGGTCGCAGAGCTTGTGCCAGAGATCGTAAGCATTACCGCGCTGCGTCCGCTTTCGGCGCTAAAAGACAGTCGGGTAGACCGCTATATTTCTCGCTTTAAACCCGACTGGATGCGCGAACTGGTTTTACAGGATATCCACCCTTACCTGCCAGTGATGGTTGCCGCTTTTCTGATTAACGTTCTGTCGCTCTCCGGGATTATCTTTTCGATGCAGGTCTACGATCGGGTGATTCCGGCGCAGTCATATCCGACGCTGTATGTTCTCTCAACCGGCGTTCTGGTGGCGGTCCTGTTTGGCTTTCTGCTGCGCGAAGCACGTACCCACATTATGGATCTGCTGGGTAAACGCGCCGATATGCGCATTTCTGATCGGGTATTCAGCCATGCCCTGCGGCTGCGTAATAGCGCCGTACCTCGCTCGACGGGGAGCTTTATTTCTCAACTCCGCGAGCTGGAGCAGGTTCGCGAGATGATCACCTCCTCAACCATGTCGACTATTGTCGATCTGCCTTTTTTCTTTCTGTTTATCGTGGTGCTGGCCTGCATTGCCCCGCCGCTGGCATGGATAGCGCCCGTCGCCGCCCTGCTGATGATCCTGCCAGGTTTACTGTTACAGAAGAAGCTGGCGGTGCTCGCCAACCAGGCCGCACATGAATCCACCCTGCGTAATGCGGTACTGGTTGAAAGCGTTCAGGGGCTGGAGGACATCAAGCTGATGCAGGCGGAAAACCGCTTTTTACAGCAGTGGAACAGCTACATCCGCATTACCGGAGAGTCCGGGCTGCGCACGCGCAAGCTGACTCAGGGGCTGATTGGCTGGGGCATGTCGGTACAGAGTCTGGTCTACGCCGCCATTATTATGTTCGGCGCGCCGATGGTCATTGAAGGCACGATGACCACCGGGGCCGTGGTGGCCGCCTCCATGCTCGGTTCCAGAATGATTGCCCCAATGGCTAACCTGTGCGGCGTGCTGGCCCGCTGGCAGCAGGTTAAAGCAGCGAAGATGGGGTTGGACAGCATCATGCAGCTCCCCACCGAAACGCAATACGATGAAGATCGGGTACATCAGGAGATTCTTCACGGTCATTATCTTTTTGAAAACGCGCACTTTCGCTACCACAGCGACGATCAGCGCGTTCCGCTGCGTATCTCCCGTCTGGAGATCATGCCCGGGGAACGAATAGCGATCCTCGGTCGTAACGGCGCGGGGAAATCAACGCTGCTGCAGGCCATGGCGGGCGGCGTGGAGATTATTCAGGGCGATGTCCGACTCGATAACCTGAGCCTGGCGCAAATCGATATGGCCGACTTACGCCGCAACATCGGTTTTCTCAGCCAGAATGCGCGCCTGTTTTTCGGCACCCTGCGTGAGAACCTGACTCTCGGCGCGCCGCATGCCAGCGACGCGCAGATATTCGAAGCGCTGGAGGTCAGCGGCGCAGCGGCTTTTGTTAAACAACTCGCCAAAGGGCTGGCGCATCCGATTATGGAGGGCGGCAACGGTCTGTCCGGGGGACAGAGGCAGTCGATTTTGCTGGCAAGAATGCTGCTGCGCTCGCCCAATATCGTACTACTCGACGAACCCAGTGCTTCACTGGATGAACATACCGAGCGGGAGTTTATTCAGCGGCTGAACCTGTGGCTGGGCAACCGCACATTGATTGTCGCCACCCATCGCGTGCCGGTTCTGGAACTGGTCGAGCGCGTGGTGGTGTTGAAAGAAGGTCAACTGGTGATGGATGCCCCGAAAGCGCAGGCGTTGAATGCGAGTCGGGCACCTGTACCGACTCACGGTCGGGAGTGGAAAAATGAAAACCAATCCGCATGACGCCGCCATGGACGATCTCGATATCCGCCGCGAACACCGTTTTTCCGGGGCCAGCCGCATTATTCTGCTCAGCACGCTGTTGTTTGCCGTGCTGGGTATCTGGGCGTATTTCGGTAAACTGGATGAAGTGTCGACCGGCAGCGGGAAAGTGATCCCCAGCTCACGTGAGCAGGTATTGCAGTCGCTGGATGGCGGGATCCTCGCCGAGCTGACGGTGCGCGAGGGCGATAAGGTGCAGGCCAATCAAATAGTGGCACGCCTCGATCCTACCCGCTCTGAGTCCAACGTTGGGGAAAGCGCCGCCCGCTATCGCGCCTCGCTGGCTTCCAGCGCGCGGCTTAATGCTGAAGTTAACGATCTGCCGCTGACCTTTCCCGATTCACTGCGCGCCTGGCCGGATCTCATCGCCTCCGAAACGCGTCTGTATAAAAGCCGCCGCGCGCAGCTTGCTGATTCTATGGCGGAACTGCAGGACGCGCTGGTCTCAGTTAACAAAGAGCTGGCCATTACCCAGCGCCTGGAGAAAAGCGGCGCCGCCAGCCATGTGGAAGTGCTGCGCCTGCAACGACAAAAAAGCGATCTGGGATTAAAAATTACCGACCTGCGTTCCCAATACTTCGTGCAGGCGCGTGAAGCGCTGTCTAAAGCCAACGCCGAAGTGGATATGCTGGCAGCTATTTTGAAAGGACGTGAGGATTCCGTCACCCGGCTGACCGTGCGCGCGCCCATGCGCGGTATTGTGAAAAATATCCAGGTCACCACCATCGGTGGGGTTATCCCACCCAATGGCGAAATGATGGAAATAGTGCCAATAGACGATCATCTACTCATTGAAACCCGTCTGTCGCCACGTGATATCGCATTTATTCACCCAGGCCAGCGAGCGCTGGTCAAGATAACCGCTTATGACTACGCCATTTATGGCGGTCTGGAAGGCGTAGTTGAAACCATCTCTCCGGACACCATCCAGGATAAAGCGAAACCGGAAATCTTCTACTACCGAGTGTTTATCCGTACCCATCAGGACTACCTGGAGAACAAACTGGGACGCCATTTCTCCATCGTACCGGGCATGATTGCCACAGTGGATATAAAAACAGGTGAAAAAACCATCGCCGACTATTTAATCAAACCATTTAATCGGGCTAAAGAAGCGCTGCGCGAGCGGTAAATCCTTGAGGATAAGGGGTTGCGGGGGCTGGTCACGCGTGTCACAAGTCTGTTATACTTGCTCTAACACATTGGGGCTGATTCTGGATTCGACGGGATTCGCGAAACCCAAGGTGCATGCCGAGGGGCGGTTGGCCTCGTAAAAAGCCGCAAAAAAATAGTCGCAAACGACGAAAACTACGCTTTAGCAGCTTAATAACCTGCTCTGAGCCCTCTCTCCCTAGCTTCCGCTCTTAAGACGGGGATCAAAGAGAGGTCAAACCCAAAAGAGATCGCGTGGATGCCCTGCCTGGGGTTGAAGCGTTAAAACTAATCAGGCTAGTCTGGTAGTGGCGTGTCCGTCCGCAGGTGCCAGGCGAATGTAAAGACGAACTAAGCATGTAGTACCGAGGATGTAGGAATTTCGGACGCGGGTTCAACTCCCGCCAGCTCCACCAAAATTCTCCATCGGTGATTACCAGAGTCATCCGATGAAGTCCTAAGAGCCCGCACGGCGCAAGCCCTGCGGGCTTTTTTGTGCCCTCACTTTGTCCCGCGAAGTCCGAAGAGAACTAATTAAATCCGAACCTTTTAGGCCCATTGATAGGCCCAACGAAAAGCTCTATTGTTTTCGTTGGGCCTAAACGCATGGAGACTCCCCATGGCAAGAAAAACCAAGCCGTTAACCGATACGGAAATCAAAGCCGCCAAACCTAAAGATGCCGATTACCAGCTATATGATGGTGACGGGCTTACTCTGTTAATCAAGTCCAGTGGTAGTAAGCTCTGGCAATTCCGTTACTATCGACCTCTGACAAAACAGCGAACCAAGCAAAGCTTCGGAGCCTACCCTGCTGTCTCCCTTTCTGATGCGCGTAAACTCAGAGCTGAATCTCGAGTTTTATTGGCGAAAGACATTGATCCTCAGGAACATCAGAAAGAGCAGGTTAGAAATTCTCAAGAGGCTAAAACCAACACTTTCCTGTTAGTTGCCGAGCGTTGGTGGAATGTGAAGAAAGCCAGCGTAACAGAGGACTATGCCGATGATATCTGGCGCTCGCTTGAGAGAGATGTTTTCCCAGCAATCGGTGATATCAGTGTCACCGAGATTAAGGCTCATACTCTGGTTAAAGCAGTGCAGCCGGTTCAGGCCAGAGGTGCATTAGAGACTGTTCGCCGCCTTTGTCAGCGTATTAACGAAGTCATGATTTATGCTCAGAACACAGGCCTAATTGATGCTGTTCCCAGCGTTAACATCGGGAAAGCATTCGAGAAACCGCAGAAGAAAAACATGCCTAGTATCCGCCCGGATCAACTTCCACAATTAATGCAGACTATGCGCACGGCAAGTATCAGCCTGTCCACACGATGCCTATTCATGTGGCAGCTTCTCACCATTACCCGCCCTGCCGAGGCCGCTGAAGCTAGATGGGATGAGATCGATTTTGATGCTAGCGAATGGAAAATCCCTGCTGCACGAATGAAGATGAACCGGGACCATACGGTTCCACTATCCGATGAGGCCCTCTCTGTTTTGGAAATGATGAAGTCACTTAGTGGTGGCCGAGAATTTATCTTTCCCAGTCGCATTAAGCCTACCCAGCCGATGAACAGCCAGACAGTGAATGCAGCCCTTAAGCGTGCTGGTTTAGGAGGCGTACTCGTTTCACACGGCTTACGTTCTATCGCCAGTACGGCACTCAATGAGGAAGGATTTCCACCTGATGTCATTGAAGCAGCACTTGCTCATGTAGACAAAAATGAGGTACGTCGCGCTTATAATCGCAGTGATTATCTTGAGCAACGTCGTCCGATGATGCAATGGTGGGCTGATTTTGTAAAAGCAGCAGATAGCGGCAGTATCGTTAATAGTGGGGTTAGGGGAATACGGCTTGTGGGATGAATCCTTTATCAGCACCCATAATGGGTGCTGATAATTCAACTATTAATAATACGGGCTTTTATCCTGTGACTTTCTTTTTTCTAGCAACTGTATTATCTAAAGCCAATTTGATACTTTCAATATTTCTTGACCAGTTTTTAATAATAGTATCTTCCAAAGCATCTTGGCTCATTGTTGCGATACGATATTTTTTACTTTCATTATTAATGTCAAAATTTGACTCTTTAATAAAGTCCCACAAAGGATCAATGAGAGCATTTACCGCAGCTGCTTTACTTTTCCACCCACCTTCAGGAACAGATTCATTGATCAAATAAACAAGTTTATCTTGAATTACTCGATATACTTCCGCTTTACTGCTCCCACCTTGTTTTCCGGCTTTAGCTCTAACATGGGATATTTTTTTTGAGCACATACAGAAACATGAAACCATGACATACCAATACATCTATCAAATAATTCAGAAGATTTAATGAATGCTTTAATAGCAACACACTCATTCTCTGACATAACTGATTTTCCCCATTGATAAGACATCGAGGCAAAAAATAGATGTGATTTAAACACATCATTAATTAAAAAAGGATCCTGAATAAGATGAGAAAATGTTCCCCTGAAAATACGTGACTTTAACTCTTTCCAGCATTCCTGAACTGGATCATATAATTCAGCATATTCCTCTATTAATTGACCCACTCTGTCACCAGTACAATATTTATACTCTTCATGAGATGGAGCACTATACAAAACCACACGTGTTCCTACCTTATCAGAATTCCAGAACTGATCTCGCATTTCGCTTAGTTCCTTCAGTATCGCAGGATAACTTTCGCTGAGCATATCAATGTATATGTCCCAATCACATTCGACCATCTGCCCAGAAAGACAAACCGATTTTTGACTAATTTCTTCGCAAAACTCAATCGCTGTCAACATAAAAACACCAAATATCAATTAGTTAAGTGTTGTAAAAAATGTATTTTTGGTACGCGGATTTTTTGCATTAATGCTTGCCGCTAATCTTTCTACAACCAAAATGAACTAACGAGAGGCAATCAAGCATGAACAATCCATCAACCGTTAGGATACTCCGCTTACCTACGGTAATCCAAAAAACTGGTATGGCAAGGGCAACAATCTACGACTGGTTGAACCCCAAATCACCGCGTTACGACGCTTCCTTCCCCAAAAAGCGAATGCTCGGAGTGAAATCTGTTGGATGGGTTGAATCAGAGATTGATGAATGGCTATCGCAACGCAGCAAACTTATTTGAAGTAATTACCTAACATACATTCAAAATGTTGTAATTAGAGTTATTTCATCCTGCTATTTCTGCTATTAATAGCGGAATAACAACTTGCGCAGAATTTTTTAACGTGAATTGTATTAGAGGTATTATATGTTTAACGGTCATCCTTTTCCTGTAAATGCGTTCCCTCAGATTATCAGAAATGCAATTTATGAAGTGGAACAGCATACGCAGGCCCCTCAAGGTTTGATTGCTGCTTCTGCTCTTGGGGTAATATCTCTTGCCTGTCAGAACCGGATTGATGTTTGTCGACTTACTAATCTACGTAGCCCAGTATCACTTTACTTGCTGACACTTGCAGAATCTGGCGAACGGAAAAGTACGGTTGATAAAATGCTGATGAAGCCATTATATCAACTGGAGGAAGAATTATTTGATAAGTACACGCATGCTCTTAATACCTGGCGAAGTGATGAAGAAATTTTTAATTTTGAAAGAAAAGCACTGATGTCAAAACTCAAATCAGATATTCGCCGTAACAAAGATCATCTGGCGACAAATGAACAACTTAAAGCGCTGTTGGCGTCGCACCAGCAACCACCGATCAGGTTCAAGCAGATATTTAATGATGCCACTCCTGCGGCTATTAAAGATTACCTCTGTGGTTATTGGCGATCTATCGGTATCATGTCTGATGAGGCTGGCACTATTTTTAACGGTTACACGCTGAACGAACTGCCTTTCATCAACAAAATGTGGGATGGCGCAACATTTTCAGTGGAAAGGAAAAGTGAGCCAGAGAAATTAATCAGAGATGCCAGACTGACGCTAGCACTTATGGTTCAGCCTGATGTGTTTAAAGGTTATCTGCAACGTAAAGGCGATACAGCCAAAGGGATCGGTTTTTTCGCTCGATGTCTCATATGCCAGCCTGATTCAAAGCAAGGTTCCAGAAGAATCTCCAGCCCCGTTGTTTCAAGCGAACATTTGCCGGTATTCCATCAACGACTGATGGAGATAGTTAACGAAAGTATTGCCAGAGATAATCAAAATGATCGTCTTTGCCTGCGATTTTCTGTAGAAGCAGAAAATCGCTGGATCGAATTTTATAACAAGGTGGAGTCAGATATGGGCTTACTCGGCACCTTATCAGATTTTAGAGACTATGCATCTAAGGTCGCAGAAAATATGGCCAGAGTGGCCTCTCTGCTGCATTATTTTAATGGCAATGATGGAGATATATCTCTTTCTGCAGTCGAAGATGCTGTGAAGATAACTACCTGGTATGTTAATGAGTACATCCACATATTTTCTAAACCTCAGGAATTAACGCCCGCAATCTCGGAGGCGGATGAGCTTTATTGGTGGATAAAAAATCATTGTAACCGCCTTGTTGTACCTTACATTACTAAAAATACTGTTCTCCAATATGGTCCTAATAAATTTAGAAAGCGTAGTAAAGCAAATGAATTACTCGGTATGTTGTACTCTCAAAATAGAATACTAGTGGCAAAGAAAGGCAAAACCACATTGATAACCATAGCTGGTTTAAACCCCGTGCTTTGATGATAACAAATGATTTTAATTCAGGAGTAAAAACAAACACCGAGCCCAGTCCGGCTAATAGTTTGTTATCATGATAGGTAATATATATTGTATATATTACCTACACCAATATCAATAAATAGGATACAATATGACATACGATAGTGAATTCGGATCACACGTATCCCTATATCGGGATAGAATACAACAGGTTATTGATGACTCCCTCAACGAACATCCTAACTCAATGATTCTTCGTGTTGATCTGCATGATCCAATTGATACAGAAAATATGGATAACCCATTCTTTCAACCCAGAGTTGACTCTGGTGCTATATCTCGCTTTACCAGTGCGTTAAAAGCAAAGCTTGAACACGATAAGCATATTAAAACTCAACGAAAAGACTGGCCTGATACCCGACATTCAACCTTACGTTACGCATGGGTCCGAGAATATACCAAAAATGGAAAACGGCATTACCATCTGATATTGTGTTTCAATCAGGATGCTTATTATCATTTGGGGGATTATGACTTAAAGCGTAACACGTTACGTACAATGATAACAACAGCCTGGTACAGTGCACTTGGCATCCCGATAGATGACTCTGGGAAGCTAGTTAATTACCCATCAAATGGAAAATATCTCCTAAATCGTAAAAGGGACAACTTTGAGCAGACTTATAGCGATTTGATGAACAGGGTGGATTACATGACCAAAGTAAGAACTAAAATAGTCGGTGATGGGGACCGTAATTTCGGCTGCAGTCGCGGGTAATTTATTTTTTACAGCAATGGCCTTTCTTATGGATGGAAAGGCCAAACCCATCAGTTAAAGATGGTTGTTTTACTATAATCCAACGACCTCATCCCCGATATTAGTCAAAATCATTAATTCTTTAATCTCTCGTTGTGCCAACTGTAATTCAAACTGCTCTTGAATTAACATCCACTTCGACCAACTTCCACCGACTACATGCGATAATCGGAGTGCCATAGCTTTCGTCAGTGAAACTGAACCGTTCAACAATTCAACTATCTCTTGCTCGCGACATCCCATGTAAACCGAAAATTTATTCAGTCCTATATTTGATACCGCTAGTATTTCGGCCAGTTTAATGCCGGGATGATCAGGAAGTAAGGTCATGCCGTATTCATCCTGATAAATTCCATAAATAGAACAGCCAGTTTCTCTCAGTTCTCGTAAATTCTTCCCTGCAAACTTCAGCTCGTGTGAAAGCCCGAGAAACTCACCAGTAAATTCATATTCTGCTTCAGGCCTATGGTGGCATTTGATCAATGCAAATGCCGCCCCTACTTTCTCAACTGTTACAGGGAAGGTGCGAATAAGCAGGTCATTT
>NZ_SZWZ01000019.1:0-265 GCF_005281025.1 Citrobacter sp. wls714
GCAGCGGAACTGCATTTACTACAGAACTGATAGCCGGTGATTTTATTGTCGCTACTGTTGGCGGCATTCCTTACACCCTCCCGGTTAAGACCGTTAACAGCAACACATCAGCAACGCTGGTGAGTAATTTCACCGGGCCAACGCAGTCAGGTGCAGCCTGGTCTGCCGTCCCGCGTGTAGCTCTTAATATGGTTACCGCCGCGCTGGTGGCTCAGAGTGCTGAGGCGCTTCGCGGCCTGAATTACGACAAGCAGAACTGGCAGCA
>NZ_SZWZ01000052.1:0-274 GCF_005281025.1 Citrobacter sp. wls714
TTATGAGGAGTCTGCTTATGACCCGTCTGGCTTCGCGCTTTGGCGCAGCAAACCTTATCCGTCGCGACCGTCCGTTAACCCGTGAAGAGCTGTTTCGCGTAGTGCCCAGTGTATTCAGTGAGGACAAACACGAGTCCCGTAGTGAGCGTTATACCTATATACCCACCATCTCCCTGCTCGACAGCCTACAGCGAGAAGGCTTCCAGCCATTCTTTGCCTGTCAGACCCGCGTGCGTGACCCGGGTCGTCGTGAACATACAAAGCATATGCTGCG
>NZ_SZWZ01000027.1:0-88601 GCF_005281025.1 Citrobacter sp. wls714
GAGAGTAGGGAACTGCCAGGCATCAAATTGCAGTAAACCGGGATGAAGATCCGGGTGGTGACAAAGAAATTCGGTGGAGCGGTAGTTCAGTTGGTTAGAATACCTGCCTGTCACGCAGGGGGTCGCGGGTTCGAGTCCCGTCCGTTCCGCCACTTATTAGAAAATTAAGCCTGCTACTAAGCAGGCTTAATGATAAAAAAATTTAGGGGCGTAGCTCAGTTGGTAGAGCACCGGTCTCCAAAACCGGGTGTCGCGAGTTCGAGTCTCTCCGCCCCTGCCAGAAACAATCCTTAGCATTCTTGCTAAGGATTTTTTTTATCTGCAATTTGAGCTATTCCTTTCTGCTGTATTACTTCTGGCATCCTTGCCAGTGCTTTCTAATCTTCCAGAATACTTGTTCTTAGCAGATCGCAAATAAGTGCATGCTTGTCGCTGTTTTGCAGCCAGACTGCATATAAAGGGCGTGACAGTGTTGTGCTGTCGGTAACCGTGTGTAGATCGTTTTTTGTTTTAGCCCAGTTAACGGGCAACCAACTAAAGCCCTTAAGGACAGAAAGTTGCTGCCTGGCCAGTTCTGCTGAACTGGTGGTCAGAACCGGCACTTCATCTCCCGCGATCAGTCCCGCTTCGTGTTGTTGAAAATCGGGTCCCCATTCCAGGCGTAGGTAATTCAGTTCATCTTTGGTTTGCGAAGGTGAACTGCAATAGAGCGCCAGCGTGAAATATCCCAACAGTTGGCTGCTAAATTCGTCCATTTTGGGCGTTTCGGTGGTGATCAGTAGATCAAGCTGTCGTTCATGTAGCTGCTTTACTAACGACTGTCGTTGAGCGATTCTCGCTTCAAACTGCAGGCTGGTTTGTGGCTCCTGTGACTGATACAAACGCCTCAACCAGTCATTAAGCATACATTCCCAAAGGGATGCGCTGGCACCAATTGAAAACTCGTTATGTCGCGAGGTATTCGCGACCTCCTTGCGTGCTGCTTGCCACGTATTCATCAGCGTTTCAGCGTAAGGTAATAATTTCTCACCCGCCGCGGTTAAACGGATATTGTTTCTGTGTCGGGTGAACAGATTTACACCCAATTGATTTTCCAGTTGTCTGATCCGAAAACTAACCGCTGATTGGGTCAGATAGAGCGCTTCAGCAGCCCTGCCAAAGTGGCGTGTCCGGCTAACCTCCAGGAAAGTTTTTAACAATTCCGTATCCACAACTCGCTCCATAAAATTATTTGTCGTGATGATTTAAATCTTTTGTTTGACGCTCTGTCAAGCGTAACTAATACTCCGCGCCATAAATAGCTCGGCCAAAGAATTAGGAGCGTGCAGGATGGCGGAAAGCTTTACGACGACTAATCGATATTTCGACAATAAATATTATCCCCGTGGATTCTCCCGTCATGGTGATTTCACCATTAAAGAAGCACAACTGCTTGAGCGTCACGGTTATGCTTTCAACGAGCTGGATCTGGGCAAACGTGAGCCGGTAACGGAAGAAGAAAAACTGTTTGTTGCGGTATGCCGTGGTGAACGTGAACCGGTTACCGAAGCTGAACGCGTGTGGTCTAAGTATATGACGCGTATTAAGCGTCCAAAACGTTTCCACACGCTGTCTGGTGGGAAACCTCAGGTGGAAGGTGCAGAAGACTACACCGAATCTGATGATTAATAAAAAAGGGCGAAAGCCCTTTTTTTTATGTCAGTAGTTTCTGCAAATGAATGAGTAACCTGTCGATCGCCCTATACCCAATGGCCTCCTGCAAATGCTGACGGGTAATATGGTCACATTGCTCGAGATCCGCAATGGTTCGGGCGACCTTTATCAATCGCAGCCACGCGCGGATAGATAATCCGAGATGTGCCAATGCCTCTTCAAGCCACTGCGCATCATCACTGCGAAGTTGGCAATATTCATGTATATCCTGACTGCCCAGATGCGCGTTTAACTTATTTTGTCGCCGATACTGACGCTCTTGTGCGGCGATAACGCGTTGCTTCACCGTGGCGCTATCTTCCCCTTTCACTGCGCTCTGGCTGAGTATGCCGGGCGGAGGCAAAGGGATTTCGAGGGAGAGATCGAAACGGTCAAGAAACGGTCCTGATAATCGGTTGAGGTAACGCAGCGTTTGTTCTGGGGTGCAGCGGTTATGGTTCCCCTGATAATGACCCGTTGGGCTGGGATTCATTGCAGCAATGAGTTGAAAGCGCGCAGGGTAGGTTATTTTAGCCCGAGTGCGGGATAAATGGATTTGCCCGGACTCGATAGGTTCACGCAGGGCATCCAACGTGCGCCGCTCAAACTCAGGTAATTCGTCCAGAAATAGTATACCGTTATGCGCCAGAGAGATCTCTCCCGGCGCAGGAATAGACCCACCGCCTACCATAGCGGTTAACGAAGCACTGTGATGCGGTGAGCGAAAAGGGCGCTGCTTCCACTGTTTTTGTATCGTAGCGGAATTGACCAGGCTGAGTATCGCCGCACTTTCCAGTGCCTCATCGTTGCTAAGAGGCGGAAGCAGCCCTCTGAGGCGACTGGCCAGCATGGTCTTTCCCGTCCCCGGAGGGCCGATAAGCAGCAGGTTGTGACCGCCAGCCGCAGTGAGCTCCAGTCCGCGTTTGCCTTGT
The DNA here is from genome assembly GCF_005281025.1 of Citrobacter sp. wls714. Classification (NCBI taxonomy): domain Bacteria; kingdom Pseudomonadati; phylum Pseudomonadota; class Gammaproteobacteria; order Enterobacterales; family Enterobacteriaceae; genus Citrobacter; species Citrobacter sp. wls714. Next base: position 2,625 of record NZ_SZWZ01000027.1, read on the forward strand.
TCCTGACCGATGATATCGCTCAGATCATCAGCTAATGGCTCTGGCGTGAAGTCTGCAGATAACGGTCTGTCTAAATCATGCTTCCCTTCGAGAAATGCGCATACGGACTGTAGGTGATCGGCAATCAGACACCCTTCACCATGTATTAGTCCGACTTCAGCGGCATTCTCTTTTGCGACAATAATTCTCCTGCCTGCACGTATTGCTTCGGTTGCGCTTGAAATCGCTCCTGGAACGCCGCGTAGCGTGCCTGTAAGCGCTAATTCACCTACCAGCTCGTAGGTATCGAGATTATGGGCTGTAAGCTGCTCAGAAGCGGCCAGAAGCGCCACTGCGATAGGTAAATCATATCGTCCTCCTTCTTTGGGAAGATCGGCAGGAGCGAGGTTAATGGTTATCTTCTTGGCCGGGAATTCATAACCACTATTAATAATCGCACTACGAACCCGATCGCGGGCCTCTTTCACCGTAGTTTCTGGCAATCCCACCATGGTTAAACCAGGCAGACCATTGCTGATATGTACCTCAATGGTAATGGCTGGCGCATTCACGCCAAGCGCAGCGCGGGTGTGAACAATCGATAGTGACATAACCCCTCCTGATGAAGGCATTATGCGGCAATGTATCGCGGCAAGATTTAACTTGATTGCGGCTTTTAGATGCTGATTCACGTATTTTTTTGCAAATTAAATCTTTTGCATGAAACCAGGAATAACGCTCGCAAACGTATTTGTAAGGTGTCGCTGGGGGGGGAGTGTGTGCTCAAGAGTGACCTGAAACGTGAAATATTTTCATTTTTTAATTTTTTATATAGAAAACAAGGCGATTTATCAAAACCGTTACCGGAGTCAGAAAAACGAATAAAAAAAATTCTTGTGTTATTTGCAAATTCTATGGTAACTCTTTAGGTATTCCTTCGAACAAGATGCAAGAAAATATAAAAATGACAGCCCTTCTACGAGTGATTAGCCTGGTCGTGATTAGCGTGGTGGTGATTATTATCCCACCGTGCGGGGCTGCACTTGGACGAGGAAAGGCTTAGAAAACAAGCCTTAACGAACTAAGACCCCCGCACCGAAAGGTCCGGGGGTTTTTTTTGACCTTAAAAACATACACGAGGAGCAGAAAGTGAATATCAGCATAAAATTCTGTTTCTCAAGATTTACGGCGGGGATGTAACTATGAATGGGGCACAGTGGGTGGTACATGCGTTGCGTGCACAAGGGGTTCAAACCGTCTTTGGTTATCCCGGTGGCGCAATCATGCCGGTTTATGATGCGTTATATGACGGCGGCGTAGAACACCTGTTGTGCCGACACGAGCAGGGCGCAGCGATGGCGGCGATTGGCTATGCCCGTGCGACCGGTAAAACAGGCGTGTGTATCGCCACTTCAGGCCCTGGTGCTACCAACCTGATCACCGGCCTTGCCGATGCGTTGTTGGATTCTGTCCCCGTTGTGGCGATCACCGGCCAGGTTGCATCACCTTTCATCGGAACGGATGCGTTCCAGGAAGTGGACGTTCTCGGTATGTCTCTGTCTTGCACCAAACACAGTTTCCTGGTGCAGTCACTGGAGGAACTGCCGCGCATCATGGCAGAAGCTTTCGACGTGGCGAACTCTGGTCGTCCGGGCCCCGTTCTGGTCGATATCCCGAAAGACATCCAGTTAGCCAGCGGTACGCTGGAACCGTATTTCACGACCGTCGGAAACGTAGAGACTATCCCGCATGCTGACGTTGAGCAGGCGCGTAAAATGCTGGCTCAGGCGCAAAAACCAATCCTGTACGTAGGTGGTGGCGTGGGTATGGCGCAGGCGGTCTCTGCCCTGCGTGAGTTTATTGCGCTTACCCAAATGCCAGTTGCCTGCACGCTGAAAGGCCTGGGCGCAGTAAACGCTGACTATCCGTACTATTTGGGCATGCTGGGAATGCACGGTACTAAAGCGGCGAATTTCGCGGTGCAAGAAAGTGATTTACTGATCGCAGTGGGCGCACGTTTTGATGACCGGGTAACCGGTAAGCTGAATACTTTCGCTCCTAACGCCAGCGTTATCCATATGGATATCGACCCGGCGGAAATGAACAAACTACGTCAGGCACACGTCGCGTTGCAGGGCGATTTAAATTCGCTGTTGCCGGCATTACAACAACCGCTGAAGATTGACGCATGGCGTCAGTCCTGTGCAGAGCTGCGCGCAGAACATGCCTGGCGTTATGATCATCCGGGTGACGCTATCTACGCGCCGCTGTTGTTAAAACAGCTGTCAGAACGCAAACCTGCAGATAGCGTGGTGACGACGGATGTTGGTCAGCATCAGATGTGGTCAGCACAGCATATGACCTATACCCGCCCGGAAAATTTCATCACCTCCAGCGGTTTGGGTACGATGGGCTTTGGCCTGCCTGCCGCCGTGGGTGCCCAGGTCGCGCGCCCGAACGATACGGTTATCTGTATCTCCGGTGACGGCTCTTTCATGATGAATGTGCAAGAGCTGGGCACCGTGAAGCGTAAGCAGTTACCGCTGAAGATAGTCTTACTCGACAACCAGCGCTTAGGCATGGTGCGACAATGGCAGCAACTGTTTTTCCAGGAACGTTATAGCGAAACCACCCTTACCGATAACCCCGATTTCCTCATGTTGGCCAGCGCCTTCGGCATACCTGGCCAGCACATCACCCGTAAAGACCAGGTTGAAGCGGCACTCGACACCATGCTGAACAGCGAGGGGCCATACCTGCTTCATGTCTCAATCGACGAACTTGAGAATGTCTGGCCTCTGGTGCCGCCTGGCGCCAGCAACTCAGAAATGCTGGAGAAATTATCATGATGCATCATCAGGTCGCCGTTGAGGCTCGTTTCAATCCGGAAACCTTAGAACGTGTTTTACGCGTGGTACGCCATCGTGGTTTTCAGGTGTGCTCCATGAACATGGCAGCCGCCAGCGATGCGCAGAATATAAATATCGAATTGACCGTTGCCAGCCCCCGGTCGGTCGACTTACTGTTTAGTCAGTTAAGTAAGCTGGTAGACGTTGCACATGTTGCTATCTGCCAGAGCACAACCACATCACAACAAATCCGCGCCTGAGCGCAAAAGGAAGAAAAATGACGACGAAAAAAGCTGATTACATTTGGTCTAATGGCGAGATGATTCGTTGGGAAGACGCGAAGGTCCACGTGATGTCCCACGCTCTGCACTACGGTACTTCTGTATTTGAAGGTATCCGTTGCTACGATTCTCACAAAGGGCCGGTGGTGTTCCGTCATCGTGAACATATGCAGCGTCTGCGTGATTCAGCCAAGATCTACCGTTTTCCGGTCTCTCAGAGCGTTGATGAACTGATGGAAGCCTGCCGCGAAGTGATCCGCAAAAACAACCTGACCAGCGCCTATATTCGTCCGCTGGTATTTGTGGGCGATGTCGGGATGGGTGTTAACCCGCCAGCGGGCTACACCACTGATGTGATCATCGCCGCGTTCCCGTGGGGGGCATACCTCGGCGCAGAAGCGCTGGAACAAGGGATCGATGCGATGGTTTCTTCCTGGAACCGCGTGGCGCCGAACACCATCCCTACTGCTGCTAAAGCGGGCGGTAACTATCTGTCTTCGCTGCTGGTGGGTAGCGAAGCGCGTCGTCATGGTTATCAGGAAGGTATTGCGCTGGACGTGAATGGCTACATCTCCGAAGGTGCGGGTGAAAACCTGTTTGAAGTTAAAGATGGCATTCTGTTTACCCCGCCATTTACCTCTTCCGCGCTGCCGGGTATCACCCGTGATGCCATCATTAAACTGGCGAAAGATCTTGATATCGAAGTGCGTGAGCAGGTGCTGTCCCGTGAATCGCTGTACCTGGCCGACGAAGTGTTTATGTCCGGTACCGCGGCGGAAATCACGCCAGTACGCAGCGTCGATGGTATTCAGGTAGGCGAAGGCCGCTGCGGCCCGGTCACCAAACGCATCCAGCAGGCCTTCTTTGGCCTCTTCACCGGTGAAACGGAAGACAAATACGGCTGGTTGGATTCAGTAAACCAATAACAATATTAATATTTCCCTAAAATAATTCACGTTGCAGGAAGACGGCAACGCAGCAAGTCCCAGGAGCTTACTGTAGTAAGTGGCTGGGGTGAGCGAGGCAGCCAACGCACCTGCGGCGTGAAGTATGCAGGGGAAAGACAGACGGGAGTTAATCAAGCATGCCTAAGTATCGTTCAGCCACCACCACCCACGGCCGCAATATGGCGGGCGCCCGCGCACTGTGGCGCGCCACCGGGATGACCGACGCCGATTTCGGCAAGCCGATTATCGCTGTCGTGAACTCCTTTACCCAGTTCGTGCCGGGTCATGTCCACCTGCGCGATCTTGGTAAGCTGGTTGCCGAACAAATCGAAGCCTCAGGCGGCGTGGCGAAAGAGTTCAACACCATCGCGGTGGATGACGGTATCGCTATGGGCCACGGGGGCATGCTTTATTCACTGCCGTCCCGTGAGCTGATCGCCGACTCCGTTGAGTACATGGTTAACGCCCACTGTGCCGACGCGATGGTCTGCATCTCCAACTGTGACAAAATCACCCCCGGGATGTTAATGGCCTCGCTGCGCCTGAATATTCCGGTGATCTTCGTTTCCGGTGGCCCGATGGAAGCCGGGAAAACCAAACTCTCTGACAAAATCATCAAGCTCGACCTGGTTGACGCGATGATTCAGGGCGCGGACCCGAAAGTCTCCGACTCGCAGAGTGAGCAGGTTGAACGTTCCGCCTGCCCAACCTGCGGCTCCTGCTCCGGGATGTTCACCGCCAACTCGATGAACTGTCTGACCGAAGCGCTGGGCCTGTCGCAGCCGGGCAACGGCTCGCTGCTGGCGACCCACGCTGACCGTAAAGAGCTGTTCCTCACCGCTGGTCAACGCATCGTTGAGCTGACCAAACGTTATTACGAGCAGGATGATGCTTCCGCGCTGCCGCGTAACATTGCCAGTAAAGCGGCGTTTGAGAACGCCATGACGCTGGATATCGCCATGGGCGGTTCCACTAACACCGTTCTGCATCTGCTGGCGGCGGCGCAGGAAGCAGAAATCGACTTCACCATGAGTGATATCGACAAGTTGTCCCGCAAGGTGCCGCAGCTGTGTAAAGTGGCGCCAAGCACGCAGAAATACCATATGGAAGACGTTCACCGCGCCGGCGGCGTCTTGGGTATTTTAGGCGAGCTGGATCGTGCTGGGCTGCTGAACCGCAACGTGAAAAACGTCCTTGGTCTCTCTCTGCCGCAGACGCTGGAACAGTACGACATCGCTGTCACCCAGGATGAAGCGGTCAAAAAAATGTTCCGTGCTGGTCCGGCGGGCATCCGCACCACCCAGGCGTTCTCGCAGGATTGTCGTTGGGATACGCTGGATGACGATCGCGCCGAAGGCTGTATTCGCTCGCTGGAGCACGCTTACAGCAAGGATGGCGGTCTGGCGGTACTGTACGGCAACTTCGCGGAAAACGGCTGCATCGTGAAAACCGCCGGCGTTGACGACAGCATTCTCAAATTTACCGGCCCGGCGAAAGTCTACGAAAGCCAGGACGAAGCGGTTGAAGCGATCCTCGGCGGTAAAGTGGTCGAAGGCGACGTGGTGGTGATTCGCTACGAAGGGCCGAAAGGCGGGCCGGGCATGCAGGAAATGCTCTACCCAACCACCTTCCTGAAATCGATGGGGCTGGGTAAAGCCTGTGCGCTGATCACCGATGGTCGCTTCTCCGGCGGTACCTCCGGCCTGTCTATCGGCCACGTTTCCCCGGAAGCGGCGAGCGGCGGCAACATCGCGATCATCGAAGACGGCGACATGATCGCTATCGATATCCCGAATCGCGGTATTCAGCTTCAGCTGAGCGAGGCGGAAATCGCCGCCCGTCGTGAAGCCCAGGAAGCCCGCGGCGACCAGGCGTGGACGCCGAAGAACCGTGAGCGTCAGGTCTCCTTTGCCCTTCGCGCTTATGCCAGCCTGGCCACCAGCGCCGACAAAGGCGCGGTGCGCGATAAATCGAAACTGGGGGGTTAATGACCATGGCGGATTCACAACCCTTGTCCGGCGCCCCTGAGGGAGCCGAGTATCTCAGAGCGGTGCTGCGTGCGCCGGTTTACGAAGCGGCGCAGGTAACGCCGCTACAAAAAATGGAAAAACTCTCTTCGCGCCTCGACAACGTGATTCTGGTAAAGCGCGAAGACAGGCAACCTGTTCACAGCTTTAAGCTGCGCGGGGCCTACGCGATGATGGCGGGCCTGACCGAAGAGCAAAAAGCGCATGGCGTCATTACCGCATCTGCAGGTAATCACGCCCAGGGGGTCGCGTTCTCTTCTGCGCGATTAGGTGTGAAGGCACTGATTGTCATGCCAACGGCGACCGCTGATATCAAAGTCGACGCCGTTCGCGGTTTCGGCGGTGAAGTGCTGTTGCACGGCGCGAATTTTGATGAAGCCAAAGCCAAAGCGATTGAGCTTTCCCAGCAGCAGGGCTTTACCTGGGTACCGCCGTTTGATCATCCGATGGTGATTGCCGGGCAGGGCACGCTGGCGCTGGAGTTACTTCAGCAGGACGCCCACCTCGACCGCGTGTTTGTGCCGGTGGGTGGTGGCGGGTTAGCGGCGGGCGTGGCGGTGCTGATTAAACAGCTGATGCCGCAGATCAAAGTGATCGCCGTCGAAGCCGAAGATTCAGCCTGCCTGAAAGCGGCGCTGGATGCCGGTCATCCGGTGGATCTGCCACGCGTCGGTCTCTTTGCTGAAGGTGTCGCGGTAAAACGCATCGGCGATGAAACCTTCCGCCTGTGCCAGGAATATCTCGATGACATTATTACCGTCGATAGCGACGCTATCTGTGCGGCGATGAAAGACCTGTTTGAAGATGTACGCGCGGTGGCGGAGCCTTCCGGGGCGCTGGCGCTGGCGGGGATGAAAAAATATATCGCCCAGCACAACATTCGCGGCGAACGTCTGGCGCATGTGCTGTCCGGTGCTAACGTGAACTTCCACGGCCTGCGCTACGTTTCCGAACGCTGCGAGCTGGGCGAACAACGCGAAGCGTTGCTGGCGGTGACGATCCCGGAAGAGAAGGGCAGCTTCCTGAAGTTCTGCCAGCTGCTGGGCGGGCGTTCGGTGACAGAGTTCAACTATCGCTTTGCTGACGCCAAAGATGCCTGCATCTTCGTGGGCGTGCGGCTGAGCCGCGGCGTTGAGGAGCGTAAGGAAATCCTTAGCCTACTCAAAGACGGCGGTTACAGCGTGGTGGATCTGTCAGACGATGAAATGGCCAAGCTGCACGTGCGCTATATGGTCGGCGGCCGTCCGTCTAAGCCGTTGCAAGAGCGCCTCTACAGCTTTGAGTTCCCGGAATCGCCGGGTGCGCTGCTGAAGTTCCTCTACACCCTGGGTACGCACTGGAATATTTCCCTGTTCCACTACCGTAGCCACGGTACCGACTATGGCCGTGTACTGGCGGCGTTTGAGCTGGGCGATAACGAACCGGACTTCGAAACCCGGCTCAACGAATTGGGGTATGAGTGCCACGACGAGACCAATAACCCGGCGTTCAGGTTCTTCCTTGCGGGCTAACGGCGGCTATAAAAAAAGGGTTCATGGAAACATGAACCCTTTTTTACATCTGAATCAGAGAATTACAGCGTGATGACTTCGAATTCGACTTCGGTGTTCACGTCCGCGTCGTAATCCACACCGTCGAGGGCAAAACCGAACAGGTTCAGGAATTCCTGCTTGTAACCTGCATAGTCAGTTTCTTGCGCCAGGTTTTCGGTGGTGATCAGCGGCCACAGGTCACGGCACGCCTGCTGAATATCGTCACGCAGTTCCCAGTCATCCATACGGATACGCTGGTTGTCATCCAGCGCCACTTTATCGCCGTACAGGCTGGTGGTCATCAGACGGTTGATCTGCTCGATACAACCTTCGTGAATCCCCTGTTCTTTCATCAGCTTGAAGACCATGGAAATGTACAGCGGCATCACAGGAATAGCAGAAGAGGCCTGGGTGATAACGGATTTCAGGACGGCAACGTTCGCGGAACCGTTGAGCGGTGCCAGCTGCTTACGTAGTTCGCCCGCCGCGCGGTCGAGGTCTTCTTTCGCTTTGCCCAGCGCGCCGTGCCAGTAGATTGGCCAGGTCAGGTCGGTACCGATGTAGGAGTAAGCCACGGTTTTCACGCCGTCAGCCAGCACGCCCGCTTCGCTCAGCGCGCCCATCCACAGTTCCCAGTCTTCGCCGCCCATGACGGTAACGGTGTTCTGAACTTCTTCTTCGGTGGCCGGCTCAATGCTGGCGGTGATGATCTGATCTTTGTTGGTATCAATCGCTTTAGAGGTATAAACCTCGCCGATTGGCTTCAGCGCAGAACGGACGATTTCGCCGGTTTTCGGCATTTTACGCACCGGGGACGCCAGTGAGTAAACCACTAAATCAATCTGACCCAGGTCTTCTTTGATCAGTTTGATCACTTCGTCGCGGCACTCATCGGAGAACGCGTCGCCGTTGATGCTTTTGGAGTACAGGCCTTCACGCTTAGCAGCTTCATCGAAGGCGGCAGAGTTATACCAGCCCGCGGAACCAGGTTTGGTTTCCGTGCCCGGTTTTTCGAAAAATACGCCGATAGTGGCGGCACCGCTGCCAAAGGCGGCGGAAATTCTGGATGCCAGGCCGTAACCGGTGGAAGCACCGATCACCAGCACGCGGGAAGGGCCGTTCTCAATTTTCCCGTTTTGCTTAACGTACTCGATCTGTTTTTCCACATTGACTTTGCAGCCAGTCGGATGGGTCGTTGTACAGATGAATCCACGAATTTTTGGTTTGATTATCATAATGATGGCTAATTAAGTTTGTATTTTCGCTGTCAAGTGCGCAATGACACCGTCTGTTCTGGCTTGCTTAACGGCATGGTTAACAAGCCCCCCACATCTATTATGGCACGGGACATTATACAGAAAAGGAGTGCCAATACTGAATCTACCACTGATTTTAGGCCAGACGCTGGCGCTACTCGGCGATTTTGCGTTCCAGCACAATCTTCCAGAAGGCATCAATCAGCGGCTCATGCAGCCGCTTTTTCGGCGCGCAGACACCCAGTTCAAATGGCGTTTTTTCGTCGCTGCGCTCTAAAATCATCACGCGATTGCGCACCGGTTCCGGGCTGTTTTCCAGCACAACTTCCGGCAGCAGCGCCACGCCGCAGCCGAGCGCCACCATTGAGACCATCGCCTCATGACCGCCGACGGTGGCGTAAATCTGCGGGTTACTGATTTTGTGGCGACGGAACCACAGCTCAATGCGACGGCGTACCGGCCCCTGGTCGGCCATGATAAACGGCACCGTCGACCAGTCGGGCTTATCGACCGACACCTGATTGCGCACCGGGCAGGGCAGCGCCGGGGCGATCAGCACCACTGCCAGATTCTCCAGCATGGAAAACGCCACCGCACCGGGCAGCGTTTCCGGCTTACCGGCAATCGCCAGATCGGCCTCGCCGGTGACCACTTTGTCCATCGCATCGGCGGCGTCGCCGGTGGTGAGCTTAATTTCGACGGACGGATGCTCGGCGCGGAAGCGGTCGAGGATCGGCGGCAGGTGGCTGTACGCCGCGGTCACCGAGCAGAAAATGTGCAGTTCACCAGAAAGTGATGGTCCTTGCTGATCGAGGGTGTGGCGCAGTTGCTGATACTGCAACAACGTTTGCTGGGCAAATACCCGCAGTTCTTCCCCTGCTTCGGTCAGTGTGACCGTGCGGTTATCACGCACAAACAGCGCCTGACCGAGGTCCTCTTCCAGCCGCTGAATTTGCCGGGAAAGCGTGGAGGGGCTGACGTGCATCGCCCGCGCGCTGCGGCCAAAGTGGCGGCTTTCTGCCAGATGCAGGAAGGTTTTCAGATCGCGTAAATCCACCGATTTCACCTCACGGTTTTATGTTGCAGAAATTGCAACGTGACGTTGTGAATATATCAATTTCCGCAATAAATTTCCTGTTGTAATGTGAGTCTATTCTCGCAAACAGAATGTCTGCGAACCGAACAATAAGCACGACAACACAACATCACGGAGTACACCATCATGGCTAACTACTTTAATACACTGAATCTGCGCCAGCAGCTGGCGCAGCTGGGTAAATGCCGCTTTATGGGCCGCGACGAATTCGCCGACGGCGCGAGCTACCTGCAGGGTAAAAAAGTGGTCATCGTCGGCTGTGGCGCTCAGGGTCTGAACCAGGGCCTGAACATGCGTGACTCCGGTCTGGATATTTCCTACGCCCTGCGTAAAGAAGCGATTGCTGAGAAGCGTGCTTCTTGGCGTAAAGCGACCGAAAACGGCTTCAAAGTAGGTACCTACGAAGAGCTGATCCCGCAGGCTGACCTGGTGGTTAACTTGACGCCGGACAAACAGCACTCTGACGTGGTGCGTTCCGTACAGCCGCTGATGAAAGATGGCGCGGCGCTGGGCTACTCCCACGGCTTCAACATCGTCGAAGTGGGCGAGCAGATCCGTAAAGACATCACCGTGGTGATGGTGGCGCCGAAATGCCCGGGTACCGAAGTGCGTGAAGAGTACAAACGTGGTTTCGGTGTTCCGACGCTGATCGCCGTTCACCCGGAAAACGACCCGAAAGGCGAAGGCATGGCGATTGCTAAAGCCTGGGCAGCGGCCACCGGCGGTCACCGTGCGGGCGTACTGGAATCATCTTTCGTGGCGGAAGTGAAATCTGACCTGATGGGCGAGCAGACTATTCTGTGCGGTATGCTGCAGGCCGGTTCTCTTCTGTGCTTCGACAAGCTGGTGGCAGAAGGCACCGACCCGGCATACGCGGAAAAACTGATTCAGTTCGGCTGGGAAACCATCACCGAAGCGCTGAAGCAGGGCGGCATCACCCTGATGATGGACCGTCTGTCTAACCCGGCGAAGCTGCGTGCTTACGCGCTGTCCGAACAGCTGAAAGAGATTATGGCGCCGCTGTTCCAGAAACACATGGATGACATCATCTCCGGCGAATTCTCTTCCGGCATGATGGCAGACTGGGCCAACGACGATAAGAAACTGCTGACCTGGCGTGAAGAGACCGGTAAAACCGCGTTCGAAACCGCGCCGCAGTTTGAAGGTAAAATCGGCGAGCAGGAGTACTTCGATAAAGGCGTGCTGATGATTGCGATGGTGAAAGCGGGTGTTGAGCTGGCGTTCGAAACCATGGTCGATTCCGGCATCATCGAAGAGTCCGCTTACTATGAATCACTGCACGAACTGCCGCTGATCGCGAACACCATCGCCCGTAAGCGTCTGTACGAAATGAACGTGGTTATCTCCGATACCGCAGAATACGGTAACTACCTGTTCTCTTACGCTTGCGTACCGCTGCTGAAAGAGTTCATGACTACCCTGCAGACTGGCGACCTGGGCAAAGCGATTGCCGAAGGCGCGGTAGATAACGCGCAACTGCGCGACGTTAACGACGCCATTCGCGGTCATGCTATCGAGAAAGTGGGCCAGAAACTGCGTGGCTATATGACTGATATGAAACGTATTGCAGTCGCCGGATAAGCGTAGCGCCATCCGATAAAAAAGCCCGGTGTTTAAACACCGGGCTTTTTATTAGTTGCGGTACAGCACTTTAATTATGTGGTAACCGAACTGGGTGTGCAGCGGGCCGGTTGGCTCCAGCACCGGGCAAGAGAAGACCACTTTGTCGAACGCCGGCACCATCTGGCCCTGACGGAATTCACCTAAATCGCCGCCGCGTTTGCCCGATGGGCAGATGGAATGCTTCTTAGCCAGTTTGCCGAAGTCGGCACCGTTTTTAATCTGCTCCAGAAGATCCAGTGCCAGTTTCTCTTCTTTTACAAGGATATGCACTGCTGCTGCTGTTTTTGCCATGATCGTGCCTTCAAAAGGGAATATATAAGGCTGGCGATTTTAGCATGGCTTATCGGCGATACAGCACCTTGATGATGTGATAGCCGAATTTGGTTTTGACCGGCCCGTAAGGTTTAAGCAATGGACAGCTAAACACGGCGGCATCAAATGGCCCCACCATCATCCCCTGTTTGAATTCACCCAAATCGCCGCCGTTGCGCCCGGATGGACAGCGAGAGTAGCGTTTTGCCAGGTGATCGAAGCTAATACCGCGCTCCAGCTTGCTGAGGATCTCCAGCGCCAGTTTTTCTTCTTTTACCAGGATGTGCAGGGCTGCCGCGCTCTTAGCCATTATTTTGTTCTCATGTCTCAAAGATATCTCGTTACTTTATCACCCACCTTCGCCGTGAACATATACTCTTCGCCATCACGGGACAGATGTCTCGCCTGATGTATGGAAGCGAGAGATGAGCGACATTTTTATCTGCCCTATTCCTTCTTGTCGGGGACAGCCGTCCTGTCCCTACCGCTGTGGAGCGAGATAACATGGATACAATGAAAAAACCTGAATTTTCAGTCGGCTGGCTTTCCGGGCTTAGTGATATTGTTCGCGATCCACAGCTTTACGAATTACTGAAATATTGCCCTCTGGAAATCATGCAGCAATGGTGTTTTGAAGAGATCCCGCGCGGAGACTTTATTTGCCGGCAGGGGGAAATATGTCAGCGCTTTTCACTAATTATTGCCGGTGAAGTGGATGTGTTCTATGAGGCTGAAGATGGACGTCGTTATCGTCAGGCCCGCTACCGGAAAAGCGACATGCTGGGTGAACTTGAGATCTTTGAGTCGCGTCATTACATCTGTTCGGTGGTGGCAGTAGGGCATGTGCAGCTCCTGAGTTTGTCGCAGGAATATTTTTGCCGCTGGCTGGCCTTAGATAACCATTTTAACCAGCGGATGCTGCGCTTCTTTAGTCAGCAATATTATCAGCTGTCAAAAAAGGCCAGCAGCGACAATCTTTACTCGCTGCATCAGCGAGTGTGTCAGGCGTTATGGCTGCGTTATCAACAAGATGGCACCAACGCAATTTTGCTGGATAAGCTAAACCTCAGCGAGGAGCTGGCGGCGACGACCCGTAGTATTAATCGTATTTTACATGATCTGAAAGCGTTACAGATTATTGATACCGATGGTGAAAGCATTGTGTTGTTAGTCCCTGAAAAGTTAAAGCAGGAGGCTGATATCGGATAACCGTAAGAGTGAAGGAGGCGCGAGAATGTCGCTGCAACCCCATATCCAGTTAAGCAAGGAGATGACCGGCGCACGCTATGCGCTGCTGCCGGGCGACCCGTTGCGGGTCGACCGCATTGTCAATTTTCTTGATAACCCAGAACATCTTGGTCAAAACCGGGAGTTTCGCGCCGCGCGAGGTTGGTATCAGGGCGTCGAGATTTTGGTGCTCTCTACCGGGATCGGTGGGCCGTCTACGGCGATTGCCATTGAAGAACTGCGCCAGATCGGCATAACAACCCTGATTCGTATCGGTAGCTGTGGGGCGTTGCAGGATAATCTTGAGCTCGGTGACGTGATTATTGCCCATGCCGCAGTAACGGATGACGGGACCAGCCGTACCTATGCGCCAACGGGCTATCCGGCCTGCGCCGACCCGCAGTTAACCTGGGAACTGATGGCGCAGGCGCGCCAGATGAATATCCCCGCCGCGTGTGGCCTGGTGCGTAGCCACGACAGTTTTTATACCGATCGGGAAGCAGAACTGGATGCGCGGTGGTCGGCGCTCGGCGTTCTGGGCGCGGATATGGAGAGCGCCGCTCTGATGACTATCGGCGCGCTGCGAGGGTTACGTACGGCGTCATTACTCAACGTGGTGGTTGCCCACAACGGTTGTCTGGATAGCAGCATCAATGATTATGTCCAGCAGGACGCGTTGTGCCAGCAGGGTGAAGAACGGCAAATTGCCCTGGCGCTCCGCGCCATTTATTCCGTCAGCCAGTCAGGAGGTCAGTAATGGACTTTTTTAGCATTAACAATGTGATGGTCAACATTCCTCTCGGCGAAGGCGGATATGCGCTATCGTGGATTGAAGCCATTGGTACCGTATTTGGTCTGTTATGTATCTGGTGTGCCAGCCGGGAAAAAATCATCAATTACCTGTTTGGCTTGATTAACGTCACGCTGTTTGCAGCAATTTTTTTCCAGATTCAGCTTTATGCCAGTCTGTTGCTGCAGGTGTTTTTCTTCGCCGCTAACATTTACGGTTGGTATGCGTGGAGCCGGCAAAATGAGGCGCAGGAAGCAGCGCTCAAAGTACGTTGGCTTTCACGCCAGCAAACCCTGGCATTAGGCGGCGTTTGTGCGGTGGCGATAGTTCTGATGACGCTATTTATCGACCCGGTGTTTGCGGCGCTCACCCGCATCATGATTGCCCTGCTGCAAACATTTGGTATGCAGGTCGCTATGCCTGACCTCCAGCCCGATGCCTTCCCGTTCTGGGATTCCACCATGCTGGTATTGTCGATTGCGGCCATGGTACTGATGACGCGCAAGTTCGTCGAAAACTGGCTGCTGTGGGTACTTATCGACGTGATTAGCGTGGTTATTTACGCGGTGCAGGGCGTTTACGCCATGTCGCTTGAGTATGTCCTGCTGACGGCAATCGCGGTGATGGGATCCTACAGCTGGATCAAGAGCGCGCAGCGCAACGGCTATACGCCACTAGCCGCGACTGCTTCCTGATTGACCCGATTTTCTGGCTACCCGCAGAGGTAGCCAGTTACTCTTTCTCCCCCTCTTTCTGCTACAATCCACCTCCCCGTGTTTACAGATTGAGCAATCCTCTATGCGTTTGAACCCCGGACAACAACAAGCCGTCGAATTCGTCACCGGACCTTGCCTGGTGCTGGCGGGCGCAGGTTCCGGTAAGACGCGTGTTATCACCAATAAAATCGCGCATCTGATTCGTGAATGCGGCTACCAGGCTCGACATATTGCGGCCGTGACCTTTACCAACAAGGCTGCGCGCGAGATGAAAGAGCGCGTGGCGCAAACGCTGGGGCGTAAAGAAGCACGCGGGTTGATGATCTCCACTTTCCACACTCTGGGACTGGATGTCATTAAGCGTGAATATGCGGCGCTGGGGATGAAGTCGAACTTCTCGCTGTTTGACGATACCGACCAGGTGGCCCTGCTTAAGGAGCTGACCGAAGGGCTAATTGAAGACGATAAGCTTATTCTCCAACAGCTGATCTCGACGATCTCCAACTGGAAAAACGATCTGATGACCCCGGCGCAGGCGGCAGCCAGCGCAAAGGGCGAGCGCGATCGTATTTTTGCTCACTGCTACGGTTTGTATGATGCCCATATGAAGGCGTGTAACGTTCTCGATTTTGACGATCTGATCCTGCTCCCCACGCTGCTGCTTCAGCGCAATGAAGAAGTGCGCGAGCGCTGGCAGAACAAAATTCGTTACCTGCTGGTGGATGAATATCAGGATACCAACACCAGCCAGTACGAGCTGGTGAAGTTGCTGGTGGGGAAACGGGCGCGTTTCACCGTCGTGGGCGATGACGATCAGTCGATCTACTCCTGGCGCGGCGCGCGTCCGCAGAACCTGGTGCTGTTGAGCAAAGATTTCCCGGCCTTGCAGGTGGTTAAACTGGAGCAAAACTACCGCTCCTCCGGGCGCATCCTGAAGGCGGCGAATATTCTCATCGCTAATAACCCACATGTGTTTGAAAAGCGGCTTTTTTCCGAGCTGGGCTATGGTGCGGAGCTTAAAGTATTGAGCGCCAATAACGAAGAGCATGAAGCGGAGCGCGTCACCGGTGAACTGATCGCCCATCACTTCGTCAATAAGACGCAGTATAAGGACTACGCGATTCTGTATCGCGGCAACCACCAGTCGCGGGTGTTCGAAAAATTCCTGATGCAGAACCGTATCCCGTACAAGATTTCTGGTGGGACATCGTTCTTCTCCCGTCCGGAGATTAAAGACTTGCTGGCCTATCTACGCGTACTCAGCAACCCGGATGACGACAGCGCGTTCCTGCGCATCGTTAATACACCGAAGCGCGAGATTGGCCCAGCGACGCTGCAGAAATTGGGTGAATGGGCGATGACGCGTAATAAAAGCCTGTTTACCGCCAGCTTTGACATGGGGCTGAGCCAGACGTTGACCGGACGCGGATATGATTCACTGACCCGCTTTACGCACTGGTTGGGTGAAATTCAGCGCCTGGCAGAGCGTGAACCCGTTGCGGCCGTACGCGATCTTATCCATGGCATTGATTACGAGTCCTGGCTGTATGAAACCTCGCCGAGTCCGAAAGCGGCAGAAATGCGCATGAAGAACGTCAACACGCTGTTTAGCTGGATGACAGAGATGCTGGAAGGCAGCGAGCTGGAAGAGCCAATGACCCTGACCCAGGTGGTTACTCGTTTTACCCTGCGTGACATGATGGAACGTGGAGAGAGCGAAGAAGAACTGGATCAGGTGCAGTTGATGACATTGCACGCTTCAAAAGGGCTGGAGTTTCCTTACGTATTTATGGTGGGAATGGAAGAAGGATTTTTGCCGCACCAGAGTAGCATTGATGAAGACAATATCGATGAAGAGCGTCGTCTGGCTTATGTAGGGATTACCCGCGCACAGAAAGAACTCATCTTTACACTGTGCAAAGAACGCCGTCAGTACGGTGAGCTGATACGCCCGGAACCGAGCCGTTTCCTGTTAGAACTGCCGCAGGATGACGTTATCTGGGAACAGGAGCGTAAAGTGGTAAGCGCTGAGGAACGGATGCAAAAAGGGCAGGCCAGTATTGCCAATATTCGGGCAATGATGGCAAAGGCAAAAGCGAAGCCGTAGGCCGGATAAGCGCGAGCACCTTCCGGCAAATCAACGATTAACGTACTTCCAGCGGCCAGTGGACATAGCTTTGCCACTCACTTTCCTGATCGATGAGCTCTTTACCTAGCGGGTGATGTTCCAGCCAGCCTTCAGGTAGTATGACCGTCAGGTGCTCATCTCTTGCATCCAGCTGAATTTCCGGCACCAAATCATCGCGACGACGGCTGGCGAAAATGATCGCCAGTCGTAGCAAACGGCAAAGGTGCTCCGCGATGCGGGGTGGCACGGCGTTTTGCTGATGGAGCGAAGAGAGATCGACCGGATTGGTCTGGTTGAGTAACAGCGTGGCTAACAGTTTTTTCTGCGCCGGCGTAAAACCCGGAAGATCGAGATTGCGCACCAGATAAGCCGCATGCTGTGGCGCCTGTTTAAAATCAACGCTCAGCCCAATTTCATGCAGCTGGCAGGCGCTAATCAGCAGTTCGCGACTAATTGCTTCCAGATGCCACTTATTTTCCACTTGATCGAGGAATTTAGTTGCTAACATGGCAACGCGATGCGCTTGCTCTGTATCGACCATAAATCGACGCTGAATATTACGTAACGTGCGGCTGCGAATATCCTGATCCACTGCCAGATGTAGCATGCCATAGACCAGCCCTTCGCGTAATGCGCCGCCAGCAAGGGTCATGCACTGAATATTCAGTTCGGTGAAAATGGCAATCAGGATCGCCAGCCCGCTGGGGAAAACCAGCGCACGTTCCAGCGTTAAGCCTTCAATTTCCAGCTCTTCCAGACGACCACAATGAATGGCTCGCTGCTTTAGCTGCTGAAGTTTCGCCAGCGTGATACGCTCATCCATGCCTTGCGCCATCATGATTTCCTGCAGCGCCTGGACGGTACCAGAAGCACCAACGCAGACTTTCCAGCCATGAAAACGCAGTTTGTCAGCGACCGGACGCAGTACTTCGCGTGCAGCCTTCTCGGCCTGGTCGAAGTTTTCCTGCGCCAGATTACGATCGGTAAAATACCGTT
The DNA here is from genome assembly GCF_005281025.1 of Citrobacter sp. wls714. Taxonomy (NCBI): domain Bacteria; kingdom Pseudomonadati; phylum Pseudomonadota; class Gammaproteobacteria; order Enterobacterales; family Enterobacteriaceae; genus Citrobacter; species Citrobacter sp. wls714. The sequence continues at coordinate 20,405 of NZ_SZWZ01000027.1, forward strand.
CGAGCCAGGTGACGCAGCCCATTGACAGGCTAAACAAGGAAGTCGTTTGTGCGCCGGAGCCGGTAACCAGTTCAGTGCTGGCGCCGCCAATATCAACGACCAGACGCTGATCGGCCCCGCCGGTAGTGTGGGCAACACCCTGATAAATCAGTCGTGCTTCTTCTTCGCCGCTAATGACCTGGACAGGACAGCCAAGGATTTCTTGCGCTTTGGCGATAAACACATCGGCATTTACGGCGATGCGTAATGTTGCCGTGGCGACCACGCGGATTTGTGGTTGAGGAATATCCTGCAGGCGTTCAGCAAACAGGCGCAGACATTGCCAACCGCGCTCCATCGCCTCTGTGGAGAGAACGTAGTCGCTATTGAGTCCAGCGGCCAGACGCACTTTGCGTTTTATACGCGTGAGCGTCTGGATGCTTCCCGCCACCTCGCGTACGACCAGCATATGAAAACTATTGGAGCCGAGATCGATTGCTGCATACAACGAGGTAGAGTTCATACACTTCATCCTTCAACCTGTATCTGTGTTGGCTGCGTTCTCTCACCCGAATCACTTACTTTTGTAAGCTCATCGGGATTCGTTTTCTTGCCGCCTTGATAAAGGCTGAATGATTTTGTGTATGGCATAGCTTTTCTTAACCTGAACGACGACGATTACGCGGAGCGCCACCGGTACGACGCGGGCCATTACCTGTGCGCGGGCGCGTCAGGCGCAGCGGCTTCGGCAGATCGGTCATTAACGCATCCGGGTTGTACTTGCTGACCGGAATTGAGTGGCCGATATAGGTCTCGATTGCAGGTAAATTCAGTGCGTATTCTTCGCAGGCCAGGCTGATAGAGTGACCGCTTGCGCCAGCACGACCCGTACGACCGATACGGTGAACGTAATCTTCACAGTCATCCGGCAGGTCATAGTTAAAGACGTGCGTTACGGCTGGGATATGCAGGCCACGCGCGGCAACGTCAGTCGCAACAAGAATGTCGAGATCGCCACGGGTGAACTCATCCAGGATACGCAGGCGTTTTTTCTGCGCCACGTCACCGGTCAACAGGCCGACGCGATGACCGTCCGCAGCGAGGCTGCCCCAGATATCTTCACAACGGTGCTTGGTGTTAGCAAAGACAATGGCGCGATCTGGCCACTCTTCTTCAATCAGCGTTTGCAATAAACGCATTTTTTCTTCGTTGGAAGGGTAGAAGAGTTCTTCTTTAATGCGGTGGCCTGTTTTCTGCTCCGGTTCGACTTCAACGTACTCAGCGTTATTCATCTGTTCGAACGCCAGTTCGCGAACGCGATAAGAGAGGGTTGCAGAAAACAGCATGTTCAGACGTTGGGTGGTTGGCGGCATACGACGGAACAGCCAACGGATATCTTTAATAAAGCCCAGATCGTACATACGATCGGCTTCATCCAGCACCACGACCTGAATCGCGCCCAGGTTAATGTGGTTCTGCTTTGCATAGTCAATGAGACGACCGGTCGTGCCGATAAGAATATCGACGCCGCTTTCCAGCACTTTCAGCTGTTTGTCGTAACCGTCGCCGCCATAAGCCAGGCCTAATTTCAGACCGGTGGTCTGTGCCAGCGGCTCGGCATCGGCGTGGATCTGCACGGCTAACTCACGCGTTGGCGCCATAATTAACGCACGCGGTTGGTTCACCTTGCGATCGGCAATCGCGGGATGAGAGAGAAGATAATGAAACGTTGACGTCAGGAACGCCATCGTTTTTCCGGTACCGGTTTGCGCCTGCCCTGCAACATCACGACCTGCCAGCGTTAGCGGCAGCGCGAGGGCCTGAATGGGCGTGCAGTTATGAAACCCTTTATTTTCAAGGGCTTCTATCACCTTTGGGTGCAGGGCGAAGTCGGAAAACTTCTGTTCTGTTAAATGTGTTTTGCTCATAGTGAGGTAGAATATCAGCTTACTATTGCTTTACGAAAGCGTATCCGGTGAAATAAAGTCAACCTTTAGTTGGTTAATGCTACACCAACAGCCTACACCAACACGCCAGGCTTATTCCTGTGGAGTTATATATGAGCGATAAAATTATTCACCTGACTGACGACAGTTTTGACACGGATGTACTCAAAGCGGACGGAGCGATCCTTGTTGATTTCTGGGCAGAGTGGTGCGGTCCGTGCAAAATGATCGCTCCGATTCTGGATGAAATCGCTGACGAATATCAGGGCAAACTGACGGTTGCTAAACTGAACATTGACCAAAACCCAGGCACCGCGCCGAAGTATGGTATTCGTGGTATCCCGACCCTGCTGCTGTTTAAAAACGGCGAAGTAGCGGCGACTAAAGTCGGCGCACTGTCCAAAGGTCAGTTGAAAGAATTCCTCGACGCGAATTTGGCGTAAGGAAGTCTCATGATCGGGCGACCATACTTCGAATTGATTCGGATGACTGGACGCCCGACTTGAGTCGTGCTAAGTTAGTGTTGACTTCGTATTAAACATACCTTATTAAGTTTGAATCTGGTTACATCCCATACTTCCCGTTGTTTCTCGCGCGAGAAGTGGACAGATTCAGGGCCTTATCACTCAATCCGTCTTGTCGTTTCAGTTCTGCGTACTTTCCTGTGACCAGACAGCGAACAGACATGAGTCGATGGCCGTAAACAGGCATGGATGACCCTGCCATACCATTCACAACATTAAGTTCGAGATTTACCCCAAGTTTAAGAACTCACACCATTATGAATCTTACCGAATTAAAGAATACGCCGGTTTCTGAGCTGATCACTCTCGGCGAAAATATGGGCCTTGAAAACCTGGCTCGTATGCGCAAGCAGGACATTATTTTTGCCATCCTGAAGCAGCACGCAAAGAGTGGCGAGGATATCTTTGGTGACGGTGTGCTGGAGATATTGCAGGACGGATTTGGTTTCCTCCGCTCTGCAGACAGCTCCTACCTCGCCGGTCCTGATGACATCTACGTTTCTCCCAGCCAAATCCGCCGTTTCAACCTCCGCACTGGTGATACCATTTCTGGTAAGATTCGCCCGCCGAAAGAAGGTGAACGCTACTTTGCGCTGTTGAAAGTTAATGAAGTCAACTACGACAAACCGGAAAACGCCCGTAACAAAATCCTCTTTGAGAACTTAACCCCGCTGCACGCAAACTCTCGTCTGCGTATGGAACGTGGTAACGGTTCTACTGAAGACTTAACGGCGCGCGTACTGGATCTGGCATCGCCGATCGGTCGTGGCCAGCGTGGTCTGATTGTTGCTCCGCCGAAAGCGGGTAAAACCATGCTGCTGCAGAATATCGCGCAGAGCATTGCATACAACCATCCAGACTGTGTGCTGATGGTGCTGCTGATTGACGAACGTCCGGAAGAAGTAACCGAGATGCAGCGTCTGGTGAAAGGTGAAGTGGTTGCGTCTACTTTTGACGAACCAGCATCCCGTCACGTTCAGGTTGCGGAAATGGTCATCGAGAAGGCAAAACGCCTGGTTGAACACAAGAAAGACGTTATCATTCTGCTCGACTCCATCACCCGTCTGGCGCGTGCTTATAACACAGTGGTTCCGGCTTCCGGTAAAGTGCTGACCGGTGGTGTGGACGCTAACGCCCTGCACCGTCCGAAGCGTTTCTTTGGTGCTGCGCGTAACGTGGAAGAGGGCGGCAGCCTGACCATCATCGCAACTGCGCTGATCGATACCGGCTCTAAAATGGATGAAGTTATCTACGAAGAGTTTAAAGGTACCGGCAACATGGAACTGCACCTCTCTCGTAAGATTGCGGAAAAACGCGTCTTCCCGGCTATCGACTACAATCGTTCCGGTACCCGTAAAGAAGAGCTGCTCACCACCCAGGAAGAGCTGCAGAAAATGTGGATCCTGCGCAAAATCATCCATCCGATGGGTGAAATCGACGCCATGGAATTCCTCATTAATAAGCTGGCGATGACCAAGACCAACGACGACTTCTTCGACATGATGAAGCGTTCCTGATCCTGGCATCATCTGAAAACGCCACGTTTTTACGTGGCGTTTTGCTTTTGTAGATGTAATCTTAACGACACAATAACAATAATCCGGTATGACATACCGCCAGGCGAAGAAGTGTTATAATTCGTATTTTGTGGTTAATAATCATACAGAACCACCTGATATGGAATCGGGTTTCTCTTCTGAATATGCGCCTCGATGGTTATACTTCATATATTGATATTCTTTGAGAGCATGTATAGTGAATTTACTGACAGCAAGTACTGATCTCATCAGTATTTTTTTATTCACAACGCTGTTTCTTTTCTTTGCCCGCAAGGTTGCGAAAAAGATAGGATTGGTGGATAAACCCAACTTCCGCAAACGTCATCAGGGACTGATTCCGCTGGTTGGAGGGATCTCGGTTTACGCAGGCATTTGCTTTACATTCCTCATCGCCGATTATTACATCCCGCATGCTACTCTCTACCTGGCCTGTGCCGGGGTACTGGTATTTATCGGTGCCCTGGATGACCGTTTTGATATCAGTGTAAAAATTCGCGCGACCGTCCAGGCCATTATCGGCATCATTATGATGGCGGTTGGTAAGCTCTATCTTTTAAGCCTGGGGTATATTTTTGGTCCCTGGGAGATGGTGCTCGGTCCTTTTGGTTATTTCCTTACCCTTTTTGCCGTCTGGGCGGCGATTAACGCCTTTAATATGGTGGATGGCATTGATGGCCTGTTAGGCGGGTTATCCAGCGTTTCATTTGCCGCGATGGGACTTATCCTGTGGTTTGATGGCCAGACGAGCCTGGCTATCTGGTGTTTTGCCATGATCGCCGCCATTTTGCCTTATATCATGCTGAACCTGGGGATACTCGGACGTCGCTATAAAGTCTTTATGGGCGATGCAGGCAGTACACTGATTGGCTTCACGGTAATTTGGATCCTGCTGGAGACCACACAAGGGAAAACGCATCCTATTAGCCCTGTCACCGCACTGTGGATTATCGCCATTCCGCTAATGGATATGGTGGCGATTATGTATCGTCGCTTACGTAAAGGTATGAGTCCTTTCTCCCCGGATCGCCAACATATTCATCACTTAATTATGCGCGCTGGGTTTACCTCCCGACAGGCTTTTGTCCTGATTACGTTGGCTGCAGCGATTCTGGCTGCTATCGGCGTACTGGCCGAATATTCCCGAGTTGTTCCGGAATGGGTGATGCTGGTGCTCTTTTTACTGGCATTTGTTTTATACGACTTTTGTATTAAACGTGCCTGGAAGGTAGCGAGATTTATCAAACGCTTGAAGCGCAAGCTGCGTAGAAACCGTGAAAGTAAACCAAACTTAACCAAATAAATTGAGGGTACGATGACACAACCATTACCGGGAGAACACGCCGTGAGCGCTGAAAATGAACTGGATATCCGTGGGTTGTTTCGTACCTTGTGGGCAGGGAAGGCGTGGATCGTCGGTATAGCGTTCGCCTTTGCGCTAGCCGCTCTTGCCTATACGTTTTTTGCTCGTCAGGAGTGGAGTGCTACGGCGATTTCAGATAGGCCAACGGTCAATATGTTGGGGGGTTACTATTCTCAACAGCAGTTTTTGCGTAACCTGGATATTAAGGCCAGTCTCGCATCTGCGGACCAGCCGTCGGTGATGGACGAAGCCTACAAAGAATTCATCATGCAGCTTGCCTCCTGGGATACGCGCCGTGAATTCTGGCAGCAGACTGATTACTATAAGCAGCGTATGGTGGGTAACAGTAAAGCCGATGCGGCGATGCTGGACGAACTGATCAATAACATTCAGTTTATGCCTGGCGATGCGATGCGTAATACCAATGACAGTGTGAAACTGATTGCGGAGACGGCTCCTGATGCCAACAATCTGCTGCGTCAGTACGTCGCCTTTGCCAGCCAGCGTGCGGCGCGTCATCTGAACGAAGAGTTAAAAGGGGCCTGGGCTGCACGCACCGTGCAGATGAAGGCGCAGGTTAAGCGCCAGGAAGAAGTGGCGAAATCGATATTCTCCCGCCGTGTTCACAATATTGAGCAGGCACTCAAAATTGCCGAACAGCATAACATTTCTCGTACTTCTACCGATGTTCCTGCTGATGAGTTGCCGGATTCTGAACTGTTCTTGCTTGGACGCCCTATGCTGCAGGCGCGACTCGAAAACCTACAGTCCGTTGGTCCGGACTTTGATCTGGACTACTTCCAAAACCGAGCCATGCTTAACACACTGAACGTTGGGCCAACTCTGGATCCTCGCTTTCAGACATATCGTTATTTGCGTACGCCGGAAGAGCCAGTAAAACGTGACAGCCCTCGCCGTGCCTTCCTGATGATTATGTGGGGCATCGTTGGGGCTCTGATTGGTGCTGGTGTCGCATTAACCCGTCGCCGCACGATTTAGCAATACCGTTGCAGTGAGGGGCTGGGCCCTCACTGCCAATCCGAAGAGAATCGATGTGAAAGTACTGACTGTATTTGGCACGCGACCGGAGGCTATAAAAATGGCTCCTCTGGTTCATGCGTTGGCAAAAGATCCTGATTTTGATGCGAAAGTTTGCGTCACGGCGCAGCATCGGGAGATGCTCGATCAGGTGTTGAACCTCTTTTCCATAGTACCTGATTACGATCTCAATATTATGCAGCCAGGTCAGGGGCTAACAGAAATTACCTGCCGAATCCTTGAAGGATTAAAGCCAATTCTGGCTGATTTCAAACCTGATGTGGTGCTGGTTCACGGTGATACCACGACTACGATTGCCACCAGTTTGGCTGCGTTTTATCAGCGCATCCCGGTGGGGCATGTTGAGGCGGGTTTACGTACCGGCGATCTTTACTCTCCCTGGCCGGAAGAGGCGAACCGTACGCTGACCGGGCGTCTGGCTATGTATCATTTTGCGCCAACAGAAAACTCGCGCCAAAATTTGTTACGGGAAGCTATTCCTGATAATCGTATTTTCGTCACTGGCAATACGGTTATTGATGCGTTGATCTGGGTACGCGACCGCGTACTGGCGAGTGATGCATTGCGGGCGGAACTGGCAGAAAATTACCCTTTCCTGAGCGCTGACAAAAAGATGATCCTGGTGACCGGTCATCGTCGGGAAAGCTTCGGTCGCGGCTTTGAGCAAATTTGCCACGCGCTGGCGGAAATTGCCGCGGCTAATCAGAATGTGCAGATTGTCTACCCGGTACACCTGAATCCTAACGTCAGCGAGCCGGTCAACCGCATCCTGGGTCACGTTGAAAACGTGATTCTGATTGAACCGCAGGACTACATGCCGTTTGTCTGGCTGATGAATCACGCCTGGCTGATCCTGACCGATTCTGGCGGAATTCAGGAGGAAGCTCCGTCTCTGGGGAAACCTGTGCTGGTGATGCGCGAAACAACGGAACGGCCTGAAGCCATTACCGCAGGCACTGTACGTCTGGTGGGAACTGACCCACAGCGTATCGTAGAAGAAGTCACGCGTTTGCTGCATGACGACAATGAATATCAGACCATGAGCCGTGCCCATAACCCATATGGTGACGGGCAGGCGTGTGGCCGTATTTTACACGCGTTAAAAAATAATCGGGTATCGCTATGAGTTTTACGACCATTTCTGTCATTGGGCTGGGTTATATCGGACTGCCAACGGCGGCTGCCTTTGCTTCCCGTCAAAAACATGTAATTGGCGTAGATGTAAATCAACATGCGGTGGATACCATTAATCGCGGCGAAATTCACATTGTTGAGCCCGATCTGGGCGCCGTGGTGAAAACGGCGGTCGAAAACGGATTTCTTCGTGCAACCATCACTCCCGTAGAAGCTGATGCATATCTGATTGCTGTGCCTACCCCATTCAAGGGAGAGCATGAACCCGATATGGTCTACGTTGAAGCTGCGGCTAAGTCTGTCGCGCCGGTGCTGAAAAAAGGCGCATTAGTGATACTTGAATCGACGTCACCTGTCGGGGCAACTGAACAGATGGCCGCATGGCTTGCAGAAATGCGGCCTGACCTGACGTTTCCGCAGCAGGTCGGTGAACAGGCCGATGTGAATATTGCTTATTGCCCGGAGCGCGTGTTGCCAGGCCAGGTCATGGTTGAACTGATTAAAAACGACCGCGTGATCGGAGGGATGACTTCTGTCTGTTCCGCGCGCGCCAGTGAGCTGTATAACATCTTCCTTGAGGGCGAATGTGTCGTAACCAACGCCCGCACCGCGGAAATGTGCAAGCTGACTGAGAATAGCTTCCGCGACGTCAATATCGCCTTCGCTAATGAATTATCGTTAATTTGCGCCGATCAGGGGATTAATGTCTGGGAACTGATTCGCCTGGCAAACCGTCATCCGCGTGTAAATATTCTGCAACCAGGACCGGGCGTTGGTGGGCACTGTATCGCGGTCGATCCGTGGTTTATTGTGGCGCAGAACCCGCAGCAGGCGAAACTGATCCGTACCGCACGCGAGGTTAATGATGGTAAGCCTCATTGGGTCGTTGATCGGGTAAAAGCAGCTGTAGCCGACTGTCTGGCAGATACCAACAAACGGGCCAGCGAAGTGAAAATCGCCTGCTTTGGTTTGGCTTTTAAACCGAATATTGATGATTTGCGTGAAAGTCCGGCGATGGGAATTGCGCAAAGCATCGCGCATTGGCACAAAGGCGAAACATTGGTGGTGGAACCGAATATCCATCAATTGCCGAAAAAACTGGACGGCATTTGCCAACTGGCGACGCTGAACGATGCGCTGGCAAGCGCCGATGTGCTGGTCATGCTGGTCGACCATAATGAATTTAAAGCCATTAAAGGCGATGCGGTTCTTCAGCAGTACATCGTTGATACCAAAGGGGTCTGGCGCTAATGAAACGAATTCTGGTTACCGGTGGCGCGGGGTTTATCGGCTCGGCGGTTGTACGGCATATTATTCATGAGACCCAGGATGCGGTGGTTGTGGTCGATAAGCTGACCTATGCCGGGAATCTGATGTCGCTGGCGCCGGTTGCACAGAATGACCGTTTTGCCTTTGAGAAAGTTGATATCTGCGATCGGGCATCGCTCGACAAGGTGTTTCAACAATACCAGCCAGACTGCGTGATGCATCTGGCGGCAGAAAGCCATGTCGATCGCTCCATTGATGGTCCGACTGCCTTTATCGAAACCAACATTGTGGGAACCTACACGCTGTTGGAAGCGGCGCGCGCTTACTGGAGTGCATTGGCCAGCGAGAAAAAATCGGCGTTTCGCTTCCACCATATCTCAACTGATGAGGTGTATGGCGATCTCCATTCGACGGATGATTTCTTTACTGAAAGCACACCGTATGCGCCGAGTAGTCCTTATTCCGCGTCGAAAGCCAGCAGCGATCATCTGGTACGCGCGTGGTTGCGAACCTATGGCCTGCCAACGCTCATTACCAACTGCTCTAACAACTATGGCCCCTATCATTTCCCGGAAAAACTCATCCCGCTGATGATCCTCAATGCATTGGCTGGGAAACCGCTGCCGGTATACGGCAATGGGCAACAGGTCCGCGACTGGTTGTACGTAGAAGATCATGCCAGGGCGCTCTATTGCGTGGCGACAACGGGCGCGATTGGGGAAACCTATAATATTGGTGGCCACAATGAGCGTAAAAACCTGGACGTTGTCGAAACGGTTTGTAGCCTTTTGGAAGAGCTGGCGCCGCAAAAACCGCAGGGTATTGCACAGTACCGAGACTTGATCACTTTTGTTGACGATCGCCCGGGTCATGATGTGCGGTATGCCATTGACGCGTCGAAAATTTCGCGTGAATTAGGCTGGATACCGCAGGAAACGTTTGAAAGCGGAATGCGCAAAACCGTGCAGTGGTATCTGGATAATCAGGCATGGTGGAAACCCGTGCAGGATGGCAGCTATCAGGGCGAACGTTTAGGTCTGAAGGGCTAACAGCCTGGTTTTGGCTCCCGGAGGAGACAACGCATGAAAGGTATCATTCTGGCGGGGGGCTCAGGTACTCGCCTGTATCCCATTACGCGTGGCGTATCGAAGCAGCTATTGCCCATTTACGATAAGCCGATGATTTACTACCCGCTTTCAGTGCTAATGCTGGCGGGAATTCGCGAAATTCTGATTATTACCACGCCGGAAGATAAAGGTTATTTCCAGCGTTTGTTAGGCGATGGCTCTGAGTTCGGCATTGAACTGCACTATGCCGAGCAACCCAGCCCGGATGGATTAGCGCAGGCATTTATCATTGGTGAAACGTTCCTTAACGGTGAACCGTCATGTCTGGTATTAGGAGATAATATCTTCTTTGGTCAGGGCTTCAGTCCAAAACTACGTCATGTAGCCGCCCGCACAGAAGGTGCGACGGTGTTTGGTTACCAGGTGATGGATCCTGAACGTTTTGGTGTTGTGGAGTTTGACGACAGTTTTCGCGCTATCTCTCTGGAAGAGAAGCCGAAAGCACCGAAATCTAACTGGGCGGTAACCGGCCTTTATTTCTATGACAGTAAAGTGGTGGAATACGCAAAACGCGTGAAACCTTCTGAGCGTGGAGAACTGGAGATTACGTCAATCAATCAGATGTATCTTGATGACGGGCATCTGACGGTAGAATTGCTTGGACGTGGCTTTGCCTGGCTGGATACCGGGACGCATGACAGTTTGATCGAAGCGAGCACGTTTGTGCAGACGGTAGAAAAACGTCAGGGCTTTAAAATAGCCTGTCTGGAAGAGATCGCCTGGCGTAACGGTTGGCTGGATGATGAAGGCGTGAAACGTGCCGCCAGTTCGCTGGCTAAAACGGGGTACGGCCAATATTTGCTGGAGCTGCTTCGTGCTCGTCCGCGCCAGTATTGAGCCGCTTAGCTGGGAAAATACGTTTTTTGGCGTGAATAGCGCCATTATACGTTTTGACCAACACGCGCCGGTTCTGACGGAGGATGCGTTACGTCCCTGGTCGCGGGTACAGGCAAAAATTCCTGCCGCAAATATCCATGAATTAGATGCTTTGCAGCAGTTAGGTTTCTCACTGGTCGAAGGCGAAGTGGATTTTGTGCTGCCAGTGGCATCTACCAGTGGCAACACTGACGCGCAGATTGCTCAAATTACGGATATTCCGGCGTTACGCCGCCTGGCGGAACAAGCGTTCGCGCAAAGCCGTTTTCGCGCCCCGTGGTATGCCGCAGATGCCAGTTCGCGTTTTTATGCACAGTGGATTGAAAATGCGGTGCTAGGGACGTTCGATCATCAATGCCTCGTTTTACGCACGCCGACAGGTGAAATTCGTGGTTATGTCTCGCTGCGCGAACTGAATGCGACCGAGGCGCGAATTGGCCTACTGGCTGGGCGTGGCGCGGGTGAAGAACTAATGCTGGCTGCGCTTTGCTGGGCGCAGGCCCGCGGTAAAACAACATTGCGCGTGGCAACCCAAATGGGTAACACCGCCGCGCTTAAACGTTACATACACAGTGGTGCGAATGTGGAAAGCACCGCGTATTGGTTATACAGGTGACACGATGATTCCATTTAATGCACCGCCGGTGGTGGGTACTGAACTCGATTACATGCAGTCTGCGATGAACAGCGGCAAACTGTGTGGCGACGGCGGCTTTACCCGCCGCTGTCAGCAGTGGCTGGAGCAGCATTTTGGCAGCGAGAAAGTTCTGTTGACGCCATCTTGTACCGCATCGCTTGAGATGGCGGCATTGCTGTTGGACATTCAGCCTGGCGATGAAGTCATCATGCCGAGCTACACATTTGTTTCCACGGCTAACGCATTCGTTTTGCGCGGGGCGAAAATCGTCTTTGTTGATATCCGTCCGGATACCATGAACATTGACGAAACGCTGATTGAAGCGGCTATTACCGACAAAACCCGCGCTATTGTGCCAGTACATTACGCGGGCGTGGCCTGTGAAATGGATACCATTATGGCGCTGGCCGCTAAATATAACCTGTATGTGGTCGAAGATGCGGCTCAGGGCGTGATGTCGACTTATAAAGGTCGGGCGCTGGGGACGATTGGTCACATCGGCTGCTTTAGCTTCCATGAGACTAAAAACTACACCGCAGGCGGTGAAGGTGGCGCGACGCTGATCAATGATAAAAAATTAGTCGAACGTGCCGAGATTATTCGGGAAAAAGGGACGAACCGTAGCCAGTTTTTCCGTGGTCAGGTAGACAAGTATACCTGGCGCGATATCGGCTCCAGCTATCTGATGTCCGATCTGCAGGCTGCCTATCTGTGGGCGCAACTGGAAGCGGCCGACCGTATTAACCAGCAACGTCTGGCGCTGTGGCAAAATTACTATGATGCCCTCGAACCGCTGGCGCGTGCCGGATGTATTGACCTGCCCTCTATACCGGAGGGTTGTGTGCAGAACGCGCATATGTTTTATATCAAGCTGCGCGATATCGACGATCGCACTGCATTAATTAACTTCCTCAAAGAAGCCGAAATTATGGCGGTGTTCCACTATATTCCGCTGCATGATTGCCCGGCTGGCGATAAATTTGGCGTGTTTGCCGGTGTGGATCGTTACACCACCAAAGAGAGCGAGCGTCTGCTACGTTTACCGCTGTTCTATAACCTGTCGCCGGTTAACCAGCGAACGGTAATTTCGACATTACTCAATTACTTCGCCTGATATGTCGCTTGCTAAAGCGTCCTTATGGACGGCGGCCAGTACGCTGGTAAAAATTGGTGCGGGTTTGCTGGTGGTGAAGTTATTGGCCGTCTCCTTTGGCCCGGCAGGTGTGGGTCAGGCGGGTAATTTTCGCCAAATGGTCACTGTGCTGGGCGTATTGGCGGGGGCCGGCATTTTCAACGGCGTCACGAAATACGTTGCGCAGCACCATGACGATCCGGCCCGGCTCCGTAAGGTGGTCGGTACATCTTCCGCAATGGTAATGGGATTTTCTACGCTGATGGCGGCGGTTTTTCTGCTGGCGGCCGCGCCGATCAGTCAGGGGTTGTTTGGCCATACGCATTATCAGGGGCTGGTTCGACTGGTTGCGCTGGTGCAGATGGGCATCGCCTGGGCTAACCTGCTGCTGGCGCTGATGAAAGGCTTCCGCGATGCGGCAGGCAACGCGCTGTCGCTGATTGTGGGTAGCCTGGTGGGCGTAGTAGCTTACTATGGCTGCTATCGCCTGGGGGGCTATGAAGGCGCCTTGCTGGGGCTGGCTCTGGTGCCAGCGCTGGTCGTTATCCCTGCCATCATTATGCTGCTTAAGCGTGGAACTATTCCGCTGCATTACCTGAAGCCCTCGTGGGACCATGGTCTGGCCGGGCAGCTAAGCAAGTTTACGCTGATGGCACTGATTACATCCGTGACGCTGCCTGTGGCATACGTGATGATGCGAAACCTGCTGGCGGCGCAGTACAGTTGGGATGATGTGGGGATCTGGCAGGGAGTCAGCAGTATCTCCGATGCCTATCTGCAATTTATTACCGCCTCATTCAGCGTTTACTTGCTGCCGACGTTGTCGCGGCTGACCGAAAAGCGTGACATTACCCGCGAGGTCATTAAGTCGTTGAAGTTTGTGCTGCCGGCGGTTGCCGCCGCGAGCTTTACCGTTTGGCTATTGCGTGATTTTGCGATCTGGCTGCTCTTTTCCGCAAAATTCACCGCCATGCGCGACCTGTTTGCCTGGCAACTGGTCGGCGATGTACTGAAAGTTGGCGCTTACGTTTTTGGTTATCTGGTGATCGCGAAAGCGTCGTTGCGGTTTTATATTTTGGCTGAAATTAGCCAGTTCATGTTATTGACGGCGTTTGCCCACTGGCTGATCCCGGCACACGGTGCTCTGGGAGCAGCGCAGGCGTATATGGCAACATACATCGTCTATTTTTCTCTTTGTTGTGGCGTGTTTTTACTCTGGCGTAGGCGGGCATGACTGTACTGATTCACGTTCTGGGATCGGATATCCCTCACCATAACCAAACCGTGCTGCGGTTTTTTAACGATTCGCTGGCTGCGACGAGCGAGCACGCGCGCACGTTTATGGTTGCAGGCCAGGATGCTGGATTCAGTGAGAGCTGCCCGGCGTTATCGCTGAGTTTCTACGACGGGAAAAAGGCGCTAGCCCAGGCGGTTATTGCGAAGGCGAAAGCGAATCGCCAGCAGCGCTTCTTCTTTCATGGTCAGTTCAACACCAGCCTGTGGCTGGCGCTGCTGAGCGGGGGAATTAAACCGGAGCAGTTTTACTGGCACATCTGGGGCGCGGATTTATATGAAGTTTCCAGTGGGCTGAAATTCCGCCTGTTTTACCCGATTCGTCGCATGGCGCAGAATCGCGTGGGCTGCGTGTTTGCTACGCGCGGCGATTTACGTTATTTCGCTGGGCAGCATCCGCACGTTCGTGGCGAGCTGCTCTATTTCCCAACGCGGATGGATCCCTCGCTCAATAATCTGAGCAGTGAAAGTCAGCGCAGCGGTAAGATGACGGTGTTGGTTGGCAACTCTGGCGATCGCAGCAATGAGCATATTGCCGCGCTACATGCTGTTCACCAGCAGTTTGGTGATACGGTGAATGTGATAGTGCCGATGGGGTATCCTGCGAATAATACGACCTATATCGATGAGGTTCGTCAGGCGGGTCTGGCACTATTTAGCGCTGATAATTTGCAAATATTGAGCGAAAAACTGGAGTTTGATGCCTATCTGGCACTACTGCGTCAGTGCGATCTGGGCTACTTTATTTTTGCCCGTCAGCAAGGGATCGGCACCCTGTGTTTGTTAATCCAGGCCGGTATCCCGTGCGTGCTCAACCGTGAAAATCCTTTCTGGCAGGATATGGCAGAGCAAAATATCCCGGTCCTGTTTACGACAGATCAACTCAATGAAGGTCTTGTACGCGAAGCGCAGCGCCAACTGGCGTTGGTAGATAAAAATACGATCACCTTCTTTAGCCCGAATTATCTGCAGCCGTGGCATCACGCGCTGCGCATTGCTTCAGGAGAAATCAAATGAGCCTGATGCAATTCAGCGGTCTGCTGGTGGTCTGGCTGCTCTCCACTTTGTTTATCGCCACGCTGACCTGGTTTGAATTCCGCCGCGTGCGTTTTAACTTCAACGTCTTTTTCTCGTTGCTGTTTTTGCTGACGTTCTTCTTCGGATTCCCGCTGACCAGCATCCTGGTGTTCCGTTTTGATGTGGCGGTAGCACCACCGGAGATCCTGCTGCAGGCTTTGCTGTCAGCCGCCTGTTTCTATGCCGTTTACTACGTGACGTATAAAACGCGCTTACGTAAGCGCGTAGAGAATAAGCCGCGCAGGCCGCTATTTACTATCAATCGCGTGGAGGCCCATTTGACCTGGGTTATCCTGATGGCGATTGCGTTGGTGAGCGTGGGCGTCTTCTTTATGCACAATGGGTTCCTGCTGTTCAGACTGCAATCCTACAGCCAGATTTTTTCCAGCGAAGTCTCTGGAGTGGCGTTGAAGCGCTTCTTCTACTTCTTCATTCCGGCAATGTTGGTGGTCTACTTCCTGCGCCAGGACAGCAAAGCGTGGCTGTTCTTCCTGGTAAGCACCGTCGCGTTTGGCTTGTTGACCTATATGATTGTGGGGGGAACGCGCGCCAATATTATTATTGCGTTTGCCATCTTCCTGTTTATCGGCATTATTCGTGGTTGGATTTCGCTGTGGATGCTGGCCGCCGCAGGCGTGTTGGGCATCGTCGGTATGTTCTGGCTGGCGCTGAAACGCTACGGGATGAACGTGAGCGGTGACGAGGCGTTCTATACGTTCCTGTACCTGACTCGTGATACCTTCTCGCCATGGGAAAATCTGGCGCTGTTGCTGCAGAACTACCACAATATTGAGTTCCAGGGGTTGGCGCCGATCGTCCGTGATTTCTATGTCTTTATCCCCTCCTGGCTGTGGCCTGGGCGCCCGAGTATCGTACTCAACTCCGCGAACTACTTTACCTGGGAGGTGTTGAACAACCACTCGGGGCTGGCGATTTCGCCAACGTTAATTGGTTCGCTGGTGGTGATGGGCGGGGCGCTGTTTATACCGTTAGGTGCGATTGTCGTCGGGTTAATCATTAAATGGTTCGACTGGCTATATGAATTAGGTAACCGCGAAACCAATCGCTACAAGGCGGCCATTTTGCACAGTTTCTGTTTTGGCGCCATTTTCAATATGATCGTTTTGGCACGTGAAGGACTGGATTCGTTTGTCTCGCGAGTGGTCTTTTTCCTCGTGATTTTCGGCGTTTGTCTGCTGGTGGCAAAATTGCTGTTCTGGTTATTCGATAGCGCGGGACTTATCCATAAACGAATTAAATCGCTGCCCCGGACACAGATTGAAGGATCGTAATGACAGATAACACAACTGCGCCACTCTATTCGCTGCGCGGGTTACAACTGATTGGCTGGCGCGATATGCAACACGCGCTAAATTACCTGTTTGCCGAAGGACGCCTCAGGCCTGGGACGCTGGTGGCTATCAATGCCGAGAAAATGCTGACGGCAGAAGATAACCCTGAAGTGTGGGATCTGATTAACGCCGCTGAGTTCAAATATGCGGATGGCATTAGCGTGGTGCGTTCGGTGCGTAAAAAATTCCCGCAGGCGCAGGTTTCACGCGTAGCGGGGGCCGATCTCTGGGAAGCGCTAATGGCGAGAGCCGGGCAGGAGGGAACGCCTGTTTTCCTGATTGGCGGCAAGCCTGAGGTTCTGGCGCAAACCGAAGCCAAATTGCGTGCGCAGTGGCATGTGAACATTGTGGGTAGCCAGGACGGTTATTTTACGCCGGAGCAGCGTCAGGAATTGTTTGAGCGTATCCACGCCAGCGGTGCGCAAATTGTGACGGTGGCGATGGGGTCGCCGAAACAAGAAATTTTTATGCGTGATTGCCGGAAGATCCACCCTGAAGCGCTGTATATGGGGGTGGGTGGTACCTACGACGTCTTTACCGGTCACGTTAAGCGGGCGCCTAAACTCTGGCAAAATCTGGGGCTGGAGTGGCTGTATCGCTTACTGTCACAGCCGAGCCGTATCACCCGTCAACTTCGTTTGTTGCGCTATCTCCGTTGGCACTATACCGGCAACCTCTGACGCTCTCTCCTCTGATAAGTAGCGTGATCTGCTAATCACGCTACTTATTCACAACATAATCGCTGCTTTCTCGCACAATCTATTCATTTTTTGAATGCTTTAATTGCCATTTAAGCGATTTTAGGAAACCATTCGCAACAATCATTACAGTGCCGTGGTGTTTTGGCGCCAACCGTTAAGCGGTCGGTGCCGTATGGCCTGTTATGGAATAACAAGATGTACCCATAACGAGAACCGGTAATACCGGACAGCATGCAAACACATCAAGAGGATTTATGGCCGAGAACAAACCTGAGCTACAGCGTGGGCTGGAGGCTCGTCACATCGAATTAATTGCCCTTGGAGGCACTATTGGCGTCGGACTGTTTATGGGCGCCGCCAGTACCCTGAAATGGGCGGGACCTTCGGTCCTGCTGGCGTATATCGTCGCAGGGCTGTTTGTTTTTTTCATTATGCGTTCCATGGGGGAGATGTTATTCCTCGAGCCGGTTGCCGGTTCATTCGCTGTTTACGCGCACCGTTACATGAGTCCTTTCTTTGGCTATCTCACCGCCTGGTCATACTGGTTTATGTGGATGGCGGTAGGGATATCAGAGATTACCGCTATCGGGGTGTACGTACAGTTCTGGTTCCCGGAAATGGCTCAATGGATACCCGCCCTGATTGCTGTCGGGCTGGTTGCGCTGGCAAACCTCGCCGCGGTTCGCCTGTATGGTGAAATTGAATTCTGGTTTGCCATGATCAAAGTGACCACCATCATTGTGATGATCGTCATTGGGTTAGGAGTGATTTTCTTCGGCTTTGGCAATGGCGGCCAGGCGATTGGCTTTGGCAACCTGACCGAGCATGGCGGCTTCTTTGCCGGCGGCTGGAAGGGCTTCCTGACGGCATTGTGTATTGTTGTGGCGTCCTACCAGGGCGTGGAGCTGATCGGCATTACTGCGGGTGAGGCGAAGAACCCCCAGGTCACGCTGCGTAGCGCGGTGGGGAAGGTGCTGTGGCGTATCCTGATTTTCTACGTCGGCGCGATCTTTGTTATCGTCACTATTTTCCCGTGGAACGAGATTGGCAGCAACGGCAGCCCATTTGTGCTCACTTTTGCCAAGATTGGTATTACCGCCGCGGCAGGGATTATTAACTTTGTGGTCCTGACGGCGGCGCTGTCAGGCTGTAACAGCGGCATGTACAGCTGTGGGCGTATGCTCTACGCGTTGGCAAAGAATCGCCAGCTACCTGCTGTTGTTGGAAAAGTATCTCGCCATGGCGTGCCAGTTGCTGGTGTGGCGATTTCTATCGCGATCCTGCTGATTGGTTCGTGCCTGAACTACATCATTCCCAACCCGCAGCGTGTGTTCGTGTATGTTTATAGCGCCAGCGTGCTGCCGGGGATGGTGCCGTGGTTTGTGATCCTGATAAGCCAGCTGCGTTTCCGTCAGGCGCATAAAGCGGCGATCGCCAGTCATCCTTTCCGCTCGATTTTGTTCCCGTGGGCAAATTATTTGACGATGGCGTTCCTGATTTGCGTATTAATCGGCATGTACTTCAATGAAGATACCCGAATGTCGCTGTTTGTTGGCATTATCTTCTTACTGGGCGTGACGCTCATTTATAAGGTTTTTGGCCTGAATCGTCATGGCACAGCCCATAAATTGCGGGAATAAGCGACAAAACGCACAAACCATGACCAAACGATAATTTATTTTAAAAAAGCACTAGACAGAAGACCGAGACCTCCGTAATATCCAGCCCCGCAACGGCGCTAAGCGCCCGTAGCTCAGCTGGATAGAGCGCTGCCCTCCGGAGGCAGAGGTCTCAGGTTCGAATCCTGTCGGGCGCACCATTTAGTTAGGTGCCGGAGCTGCGGTGGTTTTAATACCGCGTAAAAGATTTGCAGTGGTGGCTATAGCTCAGTTGGTAGAGCCCTGGATTGTGATTCCAGTTGTCGTGGGTTCGAATCCCATTAGCCACCCCATTAATTTAAAGTTGTGAAATGCGAAGGTGGCGGAATTGGTAGACGCGCTAGCTTCAGGTGTTAGTGTCCTTAGGATGTGGGGGTTCGAGTCCCCCCCCTCGCACCACGACTTAAAGAATTGAACTAAAAATTCAAAAAGCAGTAAAACGGCGAGTAGCGCAGCTTGGTAGCGCAACTGGTTTGGGACCAGTGGGTCGGAGGTTCGAATCCTCTCTCGCCGACCAATTTTGAACCCCGCTTCGGCGGGGTTTTTTGTTTTCTGATTTCCCTTCACAGCCCTTATTCCCGCGAATTACCTGATGTCTTAAAAAGTTCAAATACCTGGTTTTTGCAGTGCAATCGTGGCATGCGTTGTGCAATAATATACGGGTAGATGCTCATTCCATCTCTTATGTTCGCAATCAGGCCTCATAAACTCAGGAATGATGCAGAGCCGTTTACGGTGCTTATCGTCCACAGACAGATGTCGCTCAGGCCTCATCAAACACCATGGACATAACGTTGAGTGAAGCACCCATTATGTTGTCATACAGACCTGTTTAACGCCTGCTCCTTACCGAGCGGGCGTTTTTTTATGCATCTTGAATGATTTTGTGTAGACGGTAGGCCCGGTAAGCGAAGCGCCACCGGGCAAGAGGGAATTACTGCGGGGGATTGTTGTTCTGCAGCGTCAACATCAGGCCATCACGGCGCATGGTGGCGGCTTCTTCCGGCTGATGCAGTCTGTCCAGCGCGTCAGCAAGCCAGGCGTAGTCGTAGGCGTCCGGGCGCTGTTTGAGCGCAGCACGGAAGGCGAGCGTGGCTTCCTGCCATTCGCCATGCTTCATTAACGATTGCCCCAGCGTGCTCCACAGCAACGGGCGATCGCCAACGGCCTTAATCTGCTGGCGCAACACTTTTTCTATCTGTTCCGGGTTGTTGGTTTTCAGGCGCGGGATCGGCAGCACCAGACGGTCGTCATACTGACGTTTCAGACCATCAATGATGACCTGCTGCGCCGTATCATGATCGTCGCACTCAATCAGATGTTCAGCCATCGCTACCTGCAGGGCAACCTGATGACGGGTTTTACGGTTCTGGTTTTTCCACCAGGCACGTAGTCCCTCACTGCCCTGATCGGCGCGGACCTGATCCATCAAGCCAACCCATGCCTGTTGTTCCAGCATAGCGCGATGCTCTTCATCACCCACATGCGCTTTAGCCATAGATGGAATGATATCCAGTAACGAACTCCATGCGCCGGTGCGAATGTAGGCCTGCTCAGCCAGACGCAGCACTTCCGGATGACGTGGCGTCACCTCCAGCAGCTTGTCTACGCTGTGGCGTGCGGCGTGATTTTCATTACGCGCCAGTTGCAGGCGAACGCGAGCGATTTCTACCGGGATCGTATCATTCCCGGCCAGTTCAGCTGCACGCTCAAGGTGTTGATTCGCGCGCGCTTCATCGCCACGTTGCTGGGCCGCTTCTGCCGCCAGCAGATAATTCACTACCGGTTGTTCAGCATGATCGGCGTTTTTCGACATCAGCTTTTCAACCTGCTGATAATCGCCTTCTGCCAGCTTGAGCAGCGCTTGTTCGGTCTGTTTGCGGGCGCGGCGACGCTTACGGCCGACAAACCATCCGCGGGTATGCGCACCTGTGCGGAAAATTCGGCGCAGCAACCATTCAATCGCAAACAGAACGACCATCGCGACGATCAGGATGATCACCAGGCCCGTCACGCTGGTTTCAATGTTGTAATTATCGGTTTGGATCAGCACGTAGCCCTGATGACCGGCAATCATTGGACCAACGACGATCCCGGCGATCAACAGTACAAAGAGCAATAATACTTTTAGCATCATTATTCTCCTTGCGGCGCGGTTGCCGGATTGTCTGCCGAAGGAGCAGGAGCGGCGGCAACCGGCGCTGTGACAGGCTGCGCCAGTAAATTACGAACACGGGTCTGCATTAATTTGTCGAGAATAGCCTGGCTCTGCAGCGTTTCTGGCACATCCATACTGATGCTTTGTTGGCTCAGCTGGTCTACCTCTTCCAGGAAAGCTTTGGTGGTTGCATCGTCGGTGTCGTAGTAGGCGCGTACCCAGGTGGAGACATTTTCCAGCGCCTGGCGGTATGTCTCTTCCTGATGACGCGGTACGGCCTGGGCGGCTACTAACAGGCGAGAACGAATGTTCTCACGTAAGTAAACGTCCTGGTTCGGTGCCAGCAGCGGGACGGCGGTTTCATCTCGACGGCGAACAGTGATAAAGCTGTCCATAAAACTCTGCCAACTTTTTTGCAGGTTGACGCGCCATTCACTAATTGAGCTGGACAGCTCACTGCTGTCGGAGTCCATCGGTGAATCGTCGGTGTCGTTGTCGGCCAGACGCAGGTTATCTATCTGGTTAGCGAGCTGATTCACTTTCAGGATAATGCCGTCATAGTCGACCTGAGTTACCGCCGAGAGGCTCGCGATATCGTCAGTAATCGCACGACGGGCGGAAATTAAGCTCGGGTCGTTCATATCAGCCAGACTGGCGTCGGCGCTTTTCAGCAACGCCGCTGCGGTGGTAACGTCCTGATCGCTCCATAATTTACGACCGGCCAGTTTTACCAGAAAATCAGCCTGCGCCAGCAGCCATGTCCCGGCATCGCTGCCGGAGATAGTGGCGACTTTTTGCTGAACTTCATCAAGCTGTTTGACCAGTGCGGCCTGCTGGCGAGTGGCTTCATCAAGCTGCGTTGCCTGCTGTTTAATAATGCCTTCCAGCTCAGCTTTTTGGTTTTCTTGCGCTTTTTGCAGCGCCGTCAGCTGGTTCGCCAACGCATCGCTGGTTGCCGTCTGCGTTGTTGCCTGCTGTTTCCCCCAGCCATACAGCCCCACACCTGCTGCCAGCGCAATAGCAATCGCCACCGCGCTCAGAATCAGCGCCGTGCTGTTGTTAGCCTTTTTTTCAGTATTGACTGGCTGTGCTGTGGTTTCCACGGCCTCCCTGGTCTCTTCAACCACGGCGGAGGATTTTTCTTGTTCCGTCATTATGGCATCCCATTATGAGAGTTATTGTAATGCGCGTAGTAGCGCATCGTTGTCGGCGTTATCAGCGACCTTAATATCTTGCCAGCCCAGTTCCCGGGCGAGGTGCGCCAGACGCTCACTGACGACCAGCAGCCGACAGCGTAGTAACCAGTGCTCACGATACCACTGCGGAATGAGCGACCAGAGCTGTTGTAACATCTCTCCGCTGGTGACCACCACCGTGGTCACGCCGCGAGATTGCCAGCGCATTGCTTCTTCCGCACCATCGTAATTTTTTGCACTGCGTTGATAACATTCACAAAAATCAACATCGGCTCCGCGCGCCGTCAGGGTTTCACCTATCAGTTCCCGACCGCCGTTGCCGCGTAAAATAAGCGCGCGTTTTCCCGCAATATTTTGTAATTCAGGTAATTGTAGCAAGACTTCGCTGATTTCCCGATCCAGAGGATAGTGAATATTGCAGCCGCTAACAGTATGCAGCGCCAGCGCCGTTGTGCGGCCAATGGCAAAATAATGCGGAAGGGAAGGCCAGCTTTTCCCTTGTTGCTGAAGTTCGGCATCGGCAAAGGTGACAGCGTGCTGCGAGAGGGCAAAAACCAGATCGTTATCCGTCAACGCCGACAGTCGGGAGGCGAGTGTTGCCAGTTCCCGACCCGGGGAAAACTCGATGAGCGGAAAACTCCAGGCCACCTGCCCCAGTGTGCGCAGACGGCTCACTAACTCTTCCCCTGCGGGAGACGGGCGGGTGACCAGAATACTCATGCGGGTGCTTCTCCGTTATAAACTTCAGCCAGAATGGCGCGCGCACCGTTTTCCAGTAGCTCTTCTGCCAGAGAGATGCCCATCTTTTCTGCATCCTGCGGGGCGCCGCGACGTTCTCCGCATACCATCTGCGATCCGTCAGGCGCGCCGACCAGCGCGCGTAGCCAAATCTCACCGTTGATGAGTTCGGCATAGCTGCCGATAGGTACCTGACATCCCCCTTCGAGGCGGGTGTTCATGGCGCGTTCGGCTGTTACGCGTAGTGCGGTCTCTTCATGATTGAGCGGCGCTAACAGCGCCTGAGTGCGCATATCGTCCAGTCGGCACTCTATGCCAACAGCGCCTTGCCCGACTGCGGGCAAGGAGACTTCCGGCGGCAGTGCGGTACGGACTCGCGACTCAAGCCCTAAACGTTTTAACCCGGCCACCGCCAGGATAATGGCGTCATAATCGCCGTTATCGAGTTTGCCGAGGCGCGTACCAACGTTACCGCGCAGCGAACGGATGACGAGATCCGGGCGACGCTTTGCCAACTGGCACTGGCGACGCAAACTGGATGTCCCGACAATACTACCCGCGGGAAGGTCATCCAACGTGTTGTACTTATTTGAGACGAAAGCATCACGCGGATCCTCTCGCTCGCAAATGGTGACCAGTCCAAGACCGTCAGGGAATTCAACCGGCACATCCTTCATGGAATGCACGGCGATATCGGCGCGTTTTTCCAGCAGCGCGACTTCCAGCTCTTTAACAAACAACCCTTTCCCTCCGACCTTCGCCAGCGGGGTATCAAGGATCACATCGCCACGGGTTACCATAGGAACCAGTTCCACGATCAGACCGGGGTGATTTGCCATTAAAGCGTCTTTGACATAATGTGCCTGCCAGAGCGCAAGGGGGCTTTGGCGTGTGGCAATTCTCAAAACATTGTCTAACATGCTTGTTACCGTCATTATCAATCATTGACCATCCTAACATCCTTATCAAAGGGATGTCAGCGTTACGCTCAAACGTAAGTGAGAGGAAAAGCTGCTGCATCATCAGTGGCAGTGAATAATGACGAGAAACCTTCCGACCGTATGAAGGAATTTACACGTAACGAACGGTGCTACACTTGTATGTAGCGCATCTTTCTTTACGGTCAATGAGCAAGGTGTTAAATTGATCACGTTTTAGACCATTTTTTCGGCTGTACCGCACAAAAAAATACGGGCGAAAAACAGGTAACGGTTATTTTTGACATACGGTTTATCCGAATTGATGACGATTAATTGTGAGCGCTTGCGCCGCAGCAATCGACAACATGACGGATAGCAACATCAGGCGATACGTCTTGTACCTCTATATTGAGACTCTGAAACAGAGACTGGATGCCATAAATCAACTGCGTGTGGATCGCGCGCTTGCTGCCATGGGACCTGCTTTCCAGCAGGTATACAGTCTGCTGCCGACATTATTGCACTACCACCACCCTCTGATGCCGGGTTACCTCGATGGTAACGTTCCCAAAGGCATATGCTTTTACACGCCTGATGAAACCCAACGCCACTACCTCAACGAACTGGAACTGTACCGCGGCATGTCACCGCAGGAACCTCCCAAGGGCGAACTGCCGATCACTGGCGTTTACTCAATGGGCAGTACCTCTTCGGTAGGGCAAAGCTGTTCTTCCGACCTTGATATCTGGGTCTGCCACCAATCCTGGCTGGATAGCGAAGAGCGCCAGCTGTTGCAGCGTAAATGTAGCCTGCTCGAAAGCTGGGCCGCTTCGCTGGGCGTGGAAGTCAGTTTCTTCCTGATTGATGAAAACCGTTTCCGTCACAATGAAAGCGGCAGTCTCGGTGGTGAAGACTGTGGCTCGACGCAGCATATCCTGTTGCTTGATGAATTCTATCGCACCGCTGTGCGCCTCGCGGGCAAACGTATTCTGTGGAATATGGTGCCGGGCGACGAAGAAGAGCATTACGACGATTACGTCATGAAGCTCTACGCACAGGGGGTGTTAACGCCAAACGAATGGCTGGATCTCGGCGGACTCAGTTCGCTCTCCGCCGAAGAGTACTTTGGCGCCAGCCTCTGGCAGCTGTACAAAAGTATCGATTCCCCGTACAAAGCAGTGCTAAAGACGCTGCTGCTGGAAGCCTATTCCTGGGAATATCCCAATCCTCGCCTGTTGGCGAAAGACATTAAACAGCGCCTGCACGATGGCGAGATCGTCTCTTTTGGTCTCGATCCCTACTGCATGATGCTGGAGCGCGTTACCGAATATCTTACGGCGATCGAAGACCCGACGCGTCTGGATTTAGTGCGTCGATGTTTCTACTTAAAAGTATGTGAGAAACTGAGCCGCGAGCGCGCCTGCGTGGGCTGGCGTCGTGAAGTATTAAGTCAGTTAGTGCAGGAATGGGGCTGGGACGAAGCTCGTCTGACAATGCTGGATAACCGCGCTAACTGGAAGATTGATCAGGTACGTGAAGCGCATAACGAACTGCTTGATGCGATGATGCAGAGCTATCGTAATCTGATCCGCTTTGCGCGGCGCAATAACCTCAGCGTTAGCGCCAGTCCGCAGGATATCGGTGTGCTGACCCGTAAGCTGTATGCCGCGTTTGAAGCGTTGCCGGGCAAGGTAACGCTGGTGAACCCGCAAATATCTCCGGACCTCTCAGAACCGAACCTGACCTTTATCCATGTGCCGCCGGGCCGCGCCAACCGTTCGGGTTGGTATCTCTACAACCGTGCGCCGAATATGGATTCGATCATCAGCCATCAGCCGCTGGAATATAACCGCTATCTCAATAAACTGGTGGCGTGGGCCTGGTTCAACGGTCTGCTGACATCGCGTACGCATTTGTTTATTAAAGGCAACGGCATTGTCGATTTGCCGAAGTTGCAGGAGATGGTCGCCGATGTATCGCACCACTTCCCGCTGCGCCTGCCGGCACCCACGCCGAAAGCGCTCTACAGCCCGTGTGAAATTCGCCATCTGGCGATTATCGTTAACCTTGAATATGACCCAACGGCCGCATTCCGTAATCAGGTGGTGCATTTTGATTTCCGCAAGCTGGACGTCTTCAGCTTTGGCGAAGAGCAAAATTGCCTGGTAGGAAGCGTCGACCTGCTGTATCGCAACTCGTGGAATGAAGTCCGTACGCTGCACTTCAACGGCGAGCAGGCAATGATTGAAGCGTTAAAAACAATTCTGGGCAAAATGCACCAGGATGCCGCGCCGCCGGATAGCGTCGAAGTGTTCTGCTATAGCCAGCATCTGCGTGGATTAATCCGTACCCGCGTGCAGCAACTGGTCTCTGAGTGTATCGAGCTGCGCCTTTCCAGCACCCGCCAGGAAACCGGGCGCTTCAAAGCGCTGCGCGTGTCTGGTCAGACGTGGGGACTGTTCTTCGAGCGTCTGAACGTATCGGTACAGAAACTGGAAAACGCCATCGAATTCTACGGTGCGATTTCACACAACAAACTGCACGGCCTTTCCGTCCAGGTTGAAACGAACCATGTGAAACTCCCTTCTGTGGTGGACGGCTTTGCCAGTGAAGGGATCATTCAGTTCTTTTTCGAAGAAACGGGCGATGAGCAGGGCTTTAATATTTATATACTGGATGAGAGTAACCGTGCGGAGGTGTATCACCACTGCGAGGGAAGCAAAGAAGAGCTGGTACGTGATGTCAGCCGCTTCTATTCATCGTCGCACGATCGCTTTACCTACGGCTCCAGCTTCATCAACTTTAACCTGCCGCAGTTCTATCAGATTGTGAAAACCGACGGACGTGCGCAGGTGATTCCGTTCCGTACCCAGCCGCTCAACCCAGTCCCGCCAGCTAATCAGGATAACGACACGCCGATGTTGCAGCAGTATTTCTCCTGAGGCTTTTCGCCCGGTGGCGGCTACGCCTTACCGGGCCTACAGTAGGCCGGATAAGCACATCTCATCCGGCAAATAAATCAACGGAAGCTCACCTTTTCTCCCGACTGCTGCGTTGCTGCCTGCTCCAGCAAATCCCAGAACGTTTCGCCGCTACGGTCGCAGATCCACTCGTCGCCTTTCAGGTCAAAGTGGTAGCCGCCCTGTTTGGTCGCCAGCCACACCTGGTGCAGCGGCTCCTGACGGTTAATAATGATTTTGCTGCCGTTTTCGAAGCTGATGGTCAGCACGCCGCCATTGATCTCACAATCGATATCGCTGTCGCCATCCCAGTCGTCCAGACGCTCCTCAATGGTCATCCACAGGGTGTCAGCAAGGCGATGAAATTCACTGTCGTTCATTTTCTTATCCTGTTTTTCGTGATGAGGGCAGTATAACCTGAAACAAAACGCGTTGCAGATTACAGGCTAACTCTTGCTTTTACGCCTTCTCCTGCGATGATAGAAAACAGAAAGCATGAACTTTACAGGCAATCCATAATGAAAAACGTGTTAAAGCCACTCGCTGTCATTTTAACTCTGTTCAGCCTGACGGGCTGTGGGCTAAAAGGCCCGCTCTATTTCCCGCCAGCAGATAAAACCGCGCCGCCTCCGACCAAGAGCGTTCAGCCGCAATCGCAATCCACCACGCCCGAGAAAAACGATCGTGGGATTAGCGACGGCCCTTCTCAGGTGAATTACTGACGGCAGGAATAGATTTACATTTCTGTACCCGCGTGAACGGAGTGAATGATGCAATTCTCTAAAATGCATGGCCTTGGCAACGATTTTATGGTCGTCGACGCGGTAACGCAGAATGTCTTTTTCTCACCAGAGCTGATCCGCCGCCTGTCCGACAGGCATCTCGGCGTTGGGTTTGATCAGTTGCTGGTGGTTGAACCTCCGTATGATCCGGAGCTGGATTTCCACTACCGTATTTTTAATGCCGACGGCAGTGAAGTGTCACAGTGTGGCAATGGCGCCCGTTGTTTTGCCCGTTTTGTTCGCCTGAAAGGGCTGACCAATAAGCGTGATATTCGCGTCAGTACCGCGAATGGTCGTATGGTATTAACCGTAACCGACGACGAGCTGGTACGGGTGAATATGGGGGAACCCAACTTTGAGCCTTCGCAGGTTCCGTTTCGCGCCAACAAAGCAGAGAAGACCTATATTATGCGCGCGGCCGAACAGACAGTATTGTGCGGCGTGGTTTCAATGGGGAATCCGCACTGCGTAATTCAGGTTGATGATGTTGATACGGCCACTGTGGAAACGCTGGGACCGGTGCTGGAAAACCACGAACGCTTTCCAGAACGTGCCAACATCGGCTTTATGCAGGTGGTAAAGCGCGAGCATATCCGGCTGCGCGTCTACGAGCGCGGGGCGGGCGAAACGCAGGCCTGCGGCAGCGGTGCGTGCGCCGCTGTTGCGGTAGGTATTCAGCAGGGCCTGCTGGCAGAAGAGGTGAGGGTGGAGTTACCTGGCGGTCGACTTGATATCGCCTGGAAAGGTCCGGGTCATCCGCTGTATATGACTGGCCCGGCGGCACATGTCTACGACGGATTTATTCACTTATGAAGCAACCAGGGGAAGAACTACAGGAAACGCTCATGGAGCTCGACGATCGGGCGGTCGTCGATTACCTGCAACGTAATCCTGAGTTTTTTATCCGTAATGCCCGGGCAGTTGAAGCGATGCGCGTCCCACACCCGGTGCGGGGCACGATCTCTTTAGTTGAATGGCATATGGCGCGGGCACGTAATCATATTAATGTGCTTGAAGAGAACATGGCGTTATTGATGGAACAAGCCAACGCCAATGAAAGCCTGTTCTATCGTCTGCTAAATCTGCAAAGCCGCCTGGTGTCGGCCAGCAGTCTTGACGATATGCTGATGCGATTTCATCGCTGGGCGCGTGAACTAGGGCTGGCCGGCGCGACGGTTCGTCTGTTTCCGGACCGGTGGCGACTCGGTGCGCCATCAAAATTTACGCATCTGGCATTAAGCCGCCAGGCCTTTGAACCGTTGCGTATTCAGCGTCTGGGCCAGTCGCAGCACTATCTTGGACCGCTCAATGGACCGGAACTGTTGGTCATGATGCCGGAGGCGAAAGCGATAGGTTCGGTGGCGATGTCGATGCTGGGGCAAGATGGTTCCCTGGGCGTGATGTTATTCAGCAGTCGTGACGTTAATCATTATCAGCAGGGACAGGGTACGCAGCTATTGCAGGAAATCTCGCTGATGTTGCCGGAGCTGCTGGAGCGCTGGATTGAACGCGTATGACCGATTCACCCCTTTCTCAGGATGTGGCGCGCTTTTTGCGCTATCTGGGCGTTGAGCGCCAGCTTAGCCCGATCACATTGCTTAATTATCAGCGTCAGCTTGATGCCATCATTGCGCTAGCCGGAGAAACCGGTCTGCAAAGCTGGCAACAATGTGATGCTGCAATGGTACGCAGTTTTGCCGTGCGCAGCCGTCGTAAAGGGTTGGGACCGGCGAGCCTGGCATTGCGTCTCTCCGCACTACGCAGTTTCTTCGACTGGCTGGTCAATCAGGGCGAGCTGAAAGCCAATCCGGCAAAAAGCGTTTCCGCGCCGAAAGCGCCACGTCACTTACCTAAAAATATCGACGTCGATGACGTTAATCGTCTGCTGGATATCGATCTCAACGATCCCCTTGCCGTGCGCGACCGGGCGATGCTGGAAGTGATGTACGGCGCGGGGCTGCGTTTATCTGAACTGGTTGGGCTGGATATTAAACATCTCGATCTCGACACCGGCGAAGTGTGGGTGATGGGCAAGGGTAGTAAAGAACGTCGTCTGCCGATTGGCCGCAATGCGGTGGCGTGGATTGAGCACTGGCTGGATCTGCGCGGCTTATTTGGCGGGGATGACGATGCGTTGTTCCTGTCAAAACTAGGCAAGCGCATCTCTGCGCGTAACGTGCAGAAACGCTTTGCGGAATGGGGTATCAAACAGGGGCTGAACAGCCACGTCCATCCCCACAAATTGCGCCACTCTTTTGCGACGCATATGCTGGAGTCTAGCGGCGATCTGCGCGGGGTGCAGGAGTTATTGGGGCATGCCAATCTTTCGACCACCCAAATCTATACCCATCTTGATTTTCAACACCTGGCTTCAGTGTACGATGCGGCGCATCCGCGCGCCAAACGGGGGAAATAATGCGTTTTTACCGGCCTTTGGGGCGTATTTCTGCGCTCACCTTTGACCTTGATGACACCCTTTACGATAACCGTCCTGTTATCACACGCACCGAGCAGGAAGCGCTCGCGTTTGTACAGAATTACCATCCGGCGTTGAATTCGCTGCAAAATAGCGACCTACAGCGCTTACGTCAGGCCGTTCGCGACGCTGAGCCGGAAATCTATCACGACGTTACCCAATGGCGTCACCGCGCCGTAGAGCGCGCTATGCTGGAGGCAGGTCTGTCAGCGGCAGAAGCCTTGATGGGGGCGAATGCGGCGATGATGAATTTTGCCAAATGGCGTAGCCGCATTGATGTTCCGCAATCGACGCATGACACGCTGAAGGCGCTGGCCCGCAAATGGCCGCTGGTGGCGATCACCAACGGTAACGCGCAGCCGGAGCTGTTTGGTCTGGGCGATTACTTTGAATTTGTGCTGCGCGCCGGTCCCGATGGGCGATCAAAACCGTTCAGCGACATGTACGCGCTGGCGGCGGATAAACTGAAAATGCCAGTGGGTGAGATTCTGCATGTGGGCGATGACCTGACGACAGACGTTGCAGGCGCTATTCGTTGTGGTATGCAGGCTTGCTGGATCAAACCGGAAAATGCCGACCTGATGCAAACTGCAGACAGCCGTTTGCTGCCGCATATCGAAATTTCACAGTTGGCATCTCTGACCTCGCTGATATAATCACCAGCAGAACTCTGTATATATACCCAGCTTTTTGGCGGATGGCGCTACGCTTCTCCGCCTTACCTACTTTTACGCGGCGGTGCCAATGGACGTTTCTTACCTGCTCGACAGCCTTAATGATAAACAGCGTGAAGCGGTGGCCGCGCCACGCAGCAACATGCTGGTTCTGGCAGGCGCGGGGAGTGGTAAAACTCGCGTACTGGTGCACCGTATCGCCTGGTTACTGACGGTAGAGAACAACTCGCCGTACTCTATTATGGCGGTGACCTTTACCAACAAAGCGGCAGCGGAAATGCGCCACCGTATTGGTCAGATCATGGGAACCAGCCAGGGCGGAATGTGGGTGGGGACCTTCCACGGTCTGGCGCACCGTCTGTTACGCGCGCACCATATGGATGCCAACCTGCCGCAGGACTTCCAGATCCTCGACAGCGAGGACCAACTGCGTCTGCTCAAGCGCCTGATCAAGGCGATGAACCTGGACGAAAAGCAGTGGCCGCCGCGTCAGGCTATGTGGTTTATCAACAGCCAGAAAGACGAAGGGCTGCGCCCGCACCATCTGCAAAGCTACGGCAACCCGGTCGAACAGACCTGGCAGAAGGTCTATCAGGCTTATCAGGAAGCGTGCGATCGCGCGGGGCTGGTGGATTTCGCCGAACTGCTGCTGCGCGCCCATGAACTGTGGCTCAACAAGCCGCACATTCTGCAGCACTACCGCGAACGCTTTACCAATATCCTGGTGGACGAATTCCAGGATACTAACAACATTCAGTACGCCTGGATCCGCCTGCTGGCGGGCGACACCGGCAAGGTGATGATCGTGGGCGATGATGATCAGTCGATCTACGGCTGGCGTGGGGCGCAGGTGGAGAACATTCAGCGCTTCCTCAACGATTTCCCGGGCGCAGAAACCATTCGTCTGGAGCAGAACTATCGCTCGACCAATAATATTCTGAGCGCAGCTAACGCCCTGATTGAAAATAACAACGGGCGCCTGGGTAAAAAACTGTGGACCGACGGCGTCGACGGCGAGCCGATCTCGCTGTATTGCGCGTTCAATGAACTTGATGAAGCGCGCTTTGTGGTCAATCGCATCAAAACCTGGCAGGACAACGGCGGCGCGCTGGAACAATGCGCCATTCTGTATCGCAGCAACGCCCAGTCGCGCGTGCTGGAAGAAGCCTTACTACAGGCTAGCATGCCGTATCGTATCTATGGCGGGATGCGCTTCTTCGAACGCCAGGAAATCAAAGACGCGCTCTCCTACCTGCGCCTGATCGCTAACCGCAATGACGACGCCGCGTTTGAGCGTGTGGTGAATACGCCAACCCGCGGGATTGGCGATCGTACTTTAGATGTGGTGCGCCAGACCTCGCGTGACCGCCAGCTAACGCTGTGGCAGGCCTGTCGTGAACTGCTGCAGGAAAAAGCCCTGGCCGGTCGCGCCGCCAGCGCCTTACAGCGCTTTATGGAATTGATTGACGCGCTGGCACAAGAGACTGCCGATATGCCGCTGCACGTGCAGACTGACCGGGTGATTAAAGATTCCGGCCTGCGCATGATGTACGAACAGGAAAAAGGCGAGAAGGGTCAGACGCGTATCGAAAACTTAGATGAACTGGTGACGGCAACGCGCCAGTTCAGCTACAACGAAGAAGACGAAGACTTAATGCCGCTGCAGGCGTTCCTGTCTCATGCTGCGCTGGAAGCGGGCGAAGGACAGGCGGATACCTGGCAGGACGCGGTACAGCTGATGACCCTGCACTCGGCGAAAGGGCTTGAGTTTCCGCAGGTGTTTATCGTGGGGATGGAAGAAGGCATGTTCCCGAGCCAGATGTCGCTGGATGAAGGCGGACGTCTCGAAGAAGAACGTCGCCTGGCCTATGTCGGCGTGACCCGCGCGATGCAAAAGCTGACGCTTACCTACGCCGAAACGCGCCGTCTGTACGGCAAAGAGGTTTACCATCGTCCGTCGCGCTTTATTGGCGAACTGCCGGAAGCGTGCGTTGAAGAGGTGCGTCTGCGCGCCACGGTTAGCCGTCCGGTGAGCCATCAGCGGATGGGCACGCCAATGGCGGAAAACGATACCGGCTACAAACTTGGCCAGCGGGTACGCCACGCGAAGTTCGGCGAGGGCACCATCGTCAACCTCGAAGGAAGCGGCGAGCACAGTCGTTTGCAGGTCGCGTTCCAGGGGCAGGGGATCAAATGGCTGGTGGCGGCTTACGCAAGACTGGAAACGGTGTGATCGCCTGATGTCGCTGCGCTTATCGGGCCTGGTGACCAGGTAACATTTTGATTTGTAGGCCGGATAAGGCGAAGCCGCCATTCGGCTATCTGCCGGTTAATATTCTGAAATCATAGATAAATAATTCCCCTCTGCTAACCTTTCTGTATAAGGGGAAATTATTACTTTTTCGCCATCCGTTGCGTGTTGACGTCAAAATTTTGCTGGCGTAACATGCGCGCACGATTACGCTAAGAGGACATTCGCCTTGGACACACCCAGTAGATACTGGCTCATTATCCTGTCATCCAGGATCAACTCCTAAGGCTATCCCTTTTTGCTGATAGCCTTCGCGGTTGTCAGCGACCTTCTGTTTTTTTCCCGTCGCGCTGAGTCAGGCTGTTTAATGGTCTGAAACCCAATTTGTTTCTGTGTGCCCTCCGAACTGTCCGATAATTTTTTGCATTGGGAGTCCCGGTCATGCTGAGCGCATTTCAACTGGAAAACAATCGGTTAACTCGCCTTGAGGCAGACGAGATCGAGCACCTGGCCAGTTCGGTTTGGGTCGATTTAGTCGAGCCGGATGACGAAGAACGAAACCGTGTGCAAAAGGACTTGGGCCAGAACCTGGCCACGCGCCCTGAACTGGAAGATATCGAAGCATCCGCACGTTTTTTTGAAGACGAAGATGGCCTGCACATTCACTCCTTCTTCTTCTATGAAGACGCCGACGATCACGCGGGTAACTCAACCGTTGCATTTACCATTCGTGAAGGTCGCTTGTTTACCCTGCGCGAACGCGAACTGCCGGCGTTTCGTCTGTATCGCATGCGCGCACGTAACCAGGCGATGGTGGATGGCAACGCTTACGAGCTGCTGCTCGACCTGTTCGAAACCAAAATTGAACAGCTGGCGGATGAGATTGAAAATATCTATAGCGACCTGGAAAAACTCAGCCGTGTGATCATGGAAGGGCGTCAGGGCGATGAGTATGACGAAGCGCTTTCCACGCTGGCGGAACAGGAAGATATCGGCTGGAAGGTACGCCTGTGTCTGATGGATACCCAGCGCGCACTGAATTTCCTGGTGCGTAAAGCGCGTCTGCCAGGTGGTCAACTGGAGCAGGCGCGTGAGATCCTGCGCGATATCGAGTCTCTGCTGCCGCATAACGAATCGCTGTTCCAGAAAGTTAACTTCCTGATGCAGGCGGCGATGGGCTTTATCAATATCGAGCAGAACCGCATTATCAAGATCTTCTCGGTGGTCTCGGTGGTGTTTCTGCCGCCGACGCTGGTGGCTTCCAGCTACGGGATGAACTTTGAATTTATGCCGGAACTGCACTGGAGCTTCGGTTATCCTGGCGCGATTGTCTTCATGATGCTCGCAGGTCTGGCGCCGTATCTGTACTTCAAACGTAAGAACTGGCTTTAATGGCGGTGTCTTACCAGGCCTACAGAACCCGTAGGCCTGATAAGCGTAGCGCCATCAGGCAAAAAGCATTCACATCCCCATACGCGTTCTGCGTTGGGTATAAATCGCATCCATCACGAAAATCGCCAGCGCCACCCAGATAAACGCAAACGTGACCATTTTATCCGCTCCCGGCACTTCACCGTAAAAGGTGATCGCCAGCAGGAACATCAACGTGGGTCCGATATACTGGAAGAAGCCCAGCGTGGAAAGACGCAGGCGGGTCGCTGCGCCGGTAAAGCACAGCAGCGGAATAGTGGTCACGACACCCGCGGCAATCAGCAGCAGATTGAGCGACATCGGGTTTTGCCCGATATGGCTGGTTGGGCTATCCGCAATGCCAAACAGATAGATTGCAGCCACGGGTAAGAGCCACAGGGTTTCAATCAACATACCGGTTTGCGCTTCAACGGCAATCTTCTTACGCACCAGACCATAAAAAGCAAAGCTGAACGCCAGTCCCAGCGCGATTATCGGCAACGAGCCGAAGGTCCACAGCTGTACCAGTACGCCGCAGGCGGCTAACAGTACCGCCAGCCACTGCATGCGACGAAAGCGCTCGCCGAGGAAAAGCATCCCCAGCACGATATTCACCAGCGGGTTAATAAAATAGCCGAGACTGGCTTCCAGCATATGGTGATTATTGACCGCCCAAATGAACAGCAGCCAGTTTCCGCCAATGAGCACCGCAGAGAGCGCCAGCAGGAAGATCTTCTTTGGCGTTTGTAGCAGCGTTTTAACACCCGACCACTGGCGGCTGATGCTCATCAGCACCACCATAAAGAAAAATGACCAGATGACGCGGTGCGTCAGGATCTCATCTGCCGGGACATAGTAAATCAGCTTGAAGTAGGCGGGAGCGATACCCCAAATAAAATAGGCAGCAAGAGCGAGTAACACGCCCTGCCGCGTTTGTTTAGCATCCATCGGGAAAACTCATTGCAGAAATGTAACAGCAGTTTACCTTTTTTTAAGCGCTTACCCCACCATATAAGTGGCGGTTGCGCTGGCGATATAGCGCTGTTCTTCGTTATGCAGTTCCACGCGCGCAACGGCTACTTTATTACCCGCCCGCAGCAGGCTGCTGGTAGCGGTAAAGCGATTCCCTCTCCCCGGGCGCAGATAATCAACGCGTAAATCGATGGTGCCCATACGTGACATGCGCTGACGCAGTTCGTCCTCACTGATCGTTTCGTGACGGGTCAACGTGCTGCCTACACACACCAGTCCGGCAGCAACGTCGAGTGCTGAGGCGATCACCCCGCCATGCAGAATGCTTTGCGCCCAGTTCCCGACCATCATCGGTTGATTATTAAACGCTAATTGCGCAAATTCTTTTTCATAGCGTTCCAGTTCCAGCCCCAGCGCACGGTTAAACGGCATATGATAAACAAACATTTCACCCACTAACTTCAGGGCTTCTTCAGCGGTCAGTACAGCAGACATACGATCTTAATACCTTATTGGTTAATGAAATGTTGATATTATGCTTATTATTTGTTGTTTTCTACTTTAGGACGGGATAACTAACGAGGAGCGAGCTAAGTATGTAGAATGCTTGTCAGAAAATTATACAATTCATCAATATTTTGGTTCAGGAGAACATTACCGATGCGGGCGATTCTGGGATGGTTACTACCAGCAGTCATGCTGCCGTTGACCGCGTATGCGCAGGAAGCGACAGTAAAAGAGATTCATGATGCACCAGCAGTTCGGGGTAGTATTATCGCTAATATGCTGCAAGAGCATGACAACCCTTTCACGCTTTACCCTTATGACACCAACTACCTTATCTACACCAATACCAGCGACATGAACAAAGAGGCGATCAGCAGCTATAGCTGGTCGGACAATGCGCGCAAAGATGAGGTGAAGTTTCAGCTAAGCCTGGCATTTCCACTTTGGCGCGGAATATTTGGTCCGAACTCGGTGCTCGGCGGCTCCTATACGCAGAAATCCTGGTGGCAGCTTTCTAACAGTGAAGAATCTTCACCGTTTCGCGAAACCAACTACGAGCCGCAGCTGTTCCTTGGTTTCGCCACCGACTATCGTTTTGCCGGGTGGACGTTACGTGATGTCGAAATGGGTTATAACCATGATTCCAATGGTCGCTCCGACCCCACTTCGCGAAGCTGGAACCGTCTTTACACCCGCCTGATGGCTGAAAACGGCAACTGGCTGGTGGAAGTAAAGCCGTGGTACGTCATTGGCAGTACCGATGATAACCCCGACATCACCAAATACATGGGCTATTATCAGCTGAAAATGGGGTATCACCTGGGCGACGCCGTTATCAGCGTGAAAGGGCAGTACAACTGGAACACCGGCTACGGCGGCGCAGAGTTAGGGGCAAGCTATCCTATTACGAAGCATGTTCGTCTCTACACCCAGGTCTACAGTGGTTACGGCGAATCGCTGATTGACTACAACTTCAATCAAACCCGTGTTGGCGTCGGCGTAATGCTTAACGATATCTTCTAACGGATATTGAGAGTATTTTAATCATTGCAGTTTCTCTCTCAGGCGCTGAAAATAGCGCCTGTTTTTATTTCAGGTTAATGGGGTTAATGTGGCGCAGGCGGAAGTGTTGAATCTGGAAATGGGCGCTAAACAGGTTTTACAGGAAACCTTTGGCTACCAACAGTTTCGCCCAGGCCAGGAAGAAATCATCGACACCGTGCTCTCTGGTCGCGACTGTCTGGTCGTTATGCCCACCGGTGGCGGCAAATCCCTGTGCTATCAAATTCCCGCATTATTACTCAACGGACTCACCGTTGTTGTTTCGCCGCTGATTTCCCTGATGAAAGACCAGGTCGATCAACTGCTGGCCAACGGCGTGGCGGCGGCGTGCCTGAACTCCACCCAAAGTCGTGAACAGCAGCTTGAGGTGATGGCCGGCTGTCGCAGCGGGCAGGTTCGCTTGCTTTATATTGCCCCTGAGCGCCTGATGCTGGATAACTTCCTTGAGCATCTTGGACACTGGAATCCGGTGCTGCTGGCAGTTGATGAAGCGCACTGTATTTCGCAGTGGGGACATGACTTCCGTCCGGAATACGCTGCGCTGGGCCAGTTGCGTCAGCGTTTCCCAACCCTGCCGTTTGTGGCACTGACCGCGACCGCGGATGAAACCACCCGGCTGGACATTGTGCGTCTGCTGGGCCTCAACGATCCGTTAATTCAGATCAGCAGCTTTGACCGCCCGAATATTCGCTACATGCTGATGGAGAAATTTAAGCCGCTCGATCAGCTGATGCGCTATGTGCAGGAACAGCGTGGTAAGTCCGGCATTATTTACTGTAACAGCCGCGCCAAAGTCGAAGACACCGCCGCGCGCCTGCAAAGTCGTGGCATCAGCGCGGGAGCCTATCATGCCGGGCTGGAAAACAGCGTGCGCGCCGAGGTGCAGGAAAAGTTCCAGCGCGATGACCTGCAAATTGTGGTGGCGACCGTGGCGTTCGGCATGGGGATCAACAAACCCAACGTGCGCTTCGTGGTGCATTTTGATATCCCGCGTAACATTGAGTCCTACTATCAGGAAACCGGCCGTGCCGGACGTGACGGCCTGCCGGCGGAAGCGATGCTGTTTTACGATCCGGCTGATATGGCGTGGCTCCGCCGTTGCCTCGAAGAGAAACCTGCCGGACAGCTGCTGGATATCGAACGCCATAAGCTCAATGCGATGGGGGCGTTTGCCGAGGCGCAAACCTGTCGTCGTCTGGTTCTGCTGAATTATTTTGGCGAAGGGCGTCAGGAGCCGTGTGGTAACTGCGATATCTGTCTCGATCCGCCAAAACAGTACGACGGCTTAAACGATGCGCAGATTGCGCTTTCCACGATTGGCCGGGTCAATCAGCGCTTTGGTATGGGATATGTGGTGGAGGTTTTGCGCGGAGCGAATAATCAGCGTATCCGCGAGTTGGGACACGATAAACTCAAGGTTTATGGCATGGGGCGCGATAAAAGCCATGAACACTGGGTGAGCGTAATTCGCCAGCTTATCCATCTTGGGCTGGTGACGCAAAATATCGCGCAGCATTCCGCACTGCAGATGACCGATGCCGCGCGTCCGGTTCTGCGCGGCGAAGTCCCGTTGCAGCTTGCGGTACCGCGAATCGTGGCGCTGAAACCGCGCGCTATGCAGAAATCCTTCGGCGGCAATTACGATCGCAAACTGTTTGCCAAATTGCGTAAGCTGCGTAAAGCCATTGCCGATGAAGAGAATATCCCGCCGTATGTGGTGTTCAACGACGCCACGTTGATTGAAATGGCCGAGCAGATGCCGGTTTCGCCGAGCGAAATGCTGAGCGTCAACGGCGTGGGAATGCGTAAACTTGAACGTTTTGGCAAAGAGTTTATGGCACTTATTCGCGCCCACGTCGATGGTGACGACGAAGAGTAGTCAGCCAGGCAAAAAAGTGCCAGGATGGTGACTCACTGAACTATTTCCCCGCGAGTCATTTTTATGTTAACGCTATTTTTTACCGTTGCGTTGGTGCATATCGTTGCGCTGATGAGTCCCGGTCCCGATTTCTTCTTTGTTTCTCAAACGGCCGTTAGCCGTTCGCGCAAAGAAGCCATGATGGGCGTGCTGGGTATTACCTGTGGCGTCATGGTCTGGGCTGGCGTGGCGCTGCTTGGCCTGCATCTGATTATCGAAAAAATGGCCTGGCTGCACACCATTATCATGGTGGGCGGCGGCCTGTATCTGTGCTGGATGGGTTACCAGATGCTGCGCGGCGCGTTTAAAAAACAGGACGTAGCGGCCCCTGCCCCACAGGTTGAGCTGGCACAGAGCGGACGCAGCTTTTTAAAAGGTCTGTTGACCAACCTCGCCAACCCGAAAGCCATTATCTATTTTGGCTCCGTGTTTTCATTGTTTGTTGGCGATAGCGTAGGAACAGGCGCGCGATGGGGCATTTTCGCGCTGATTATCGTGGAAACGCTGGCGTGGTTCACCGTGGTCGCCAGCCTGTTTGCACTTCCGAAGATGCGTCGCGGCTATCAGCGTCTGGCGAAGTGGATTGATGGCTTTGCCGGCGCGCTGTTCGCGGGCTTCGGTATCCACCTGATTATTTCGCGCTAAGCTCCCTTCATGCCGGATAAGCGCTAACGCCATCCGGCACCGTTATCAGGCATGCCTTGCCGACGCCAGCAGGGCGCCTATCAGCATAAACAGTGAACCAAACACTTTGTTCAGCGCTTTCATTTGCTTTGGCCCCTTAATCCAGCCAGCAATGCGCGTAGCCAGCGTCGCGTAACCGATCATCACAATAATATCGACCACGATGGTCGTGACGCCAAGCACCACATACTGCATCACCTGCGGTTCCTGTGGCAAGATAAACTGCGGGAACAGGGCGGCAAGAAAAACAATGCTCTTGGGGTTGGTCAGATTTACAAAGACCGCGCGTTTGAACAGTCGGCTGCGCGATTGCGTATTCGCCATGGTGTTCAGATCGATAGCGCCCGCTGCGCGCCATTGTTGGATCCCCAGCCAAATCAGGTACGCCGCACCCGCCCACTTCAGCACTTCAAACGCGATCGCTGAACGTGAAAATAGCGTTCCCAGCCCTACGCCAACCAAAACGATATGAATGCCCAGCCCGGTCTGTAGACCTGCAATCGACGCGCTGGCACCACGATAACCGTGGCTGATGGCGGTGGTCATGGTGTTGATTGCGCCAGAGCCTGGAGACAAGCTCAAAATAATAGAGGTCAACAGGTAGGCGAACCACCATTCAAAGGTCATGAGAAACTCCCGGATTGTCTATTTTTATGCCACAATACGCTACTGTCGGTACGTTGTATCTGACATGGCAAAAAAAACGATTTTACTTGGTCAACGAGGCTGGATACCCGATGTTTCAGCAGCAAAAAGACTGGGAAACAAGAGAAAACGCGTTTGCTGCTTTTTCCATGGGACCACTGACAGACTTCTGGCGTCAGCGGGAAGAGGCGGAATTTACGGGCGTAGATAATGTTCCCGTACGCTTTGTTCGTTTTCACGCAGAGAAAAACGATCGTGTCATCGTCGTCTGTCCTGGACGCATTGAAAGCTATGTGAAATACGCTGAACTGGCGTATGACCTGTTTCATTCTGGTTTTGACGTTCTCATTATCGATCACCGTGGCCAGGGGCGTTCCGGGCGTATGCTTTCGGACCCGCATCGCGGTCATGTGAATAACTTTAATGACTATGTCGACGATTTAACCGCTTTCTGGCAGCAGGAAGTGTTACCCGGTCCGTGGAGAAAACGCTATATACTGGCGCATTCTATGGGCGGGGCGATTGCCACGTTGTTCCTGCAGCGTCATCCGAATCAGTGTGATGCCATTGCGCTTTGCGCGCCGATGTTTGGTATTGTGATGCGCTTTC
Organism: Citrobacter sp. wls714; assembly: GCF_005281025.1. Classification (NCBI taxonomy): domain Bacteria; kingdom Pseudomonadati; phylum Pseudomonadota; class Gammaproteobacteria; order Enterobacterales; family Enterobacteriaceae; genus Citrobacter; species Citrobacter sp. wls714. The sequence goes on from NZ_SZWZ01000027.1 coordinate 61,050, forward strand.
CCGACTGGATGGTGCGTCAAATTCTGGACTGGGCTGAAGGGCATCCACGGATCCGCGAGGGCTATGCAATGGGGACCGGACGCTGGCGGGCGCTGCCATTCGGGATGAATGCGGTAACCCACAGTCGACAGCGCTATCGGCGCAATCTACGCTTCTATGCCGATGAACCTCGGCTGCGCGTGGGCGGTCCCACCTACCACTGGGTACGTGAAGGGATTCTGGCGGGTGAACAGGTCCTGGCCGGGGCGGGGGATGACGCGACGCCAACATTACTGATTCAGGCTGAAGAAGAGCGTTTGGTGGATAACCGTATGCACGATCGCTTTTGTGAACTCCGCGCCGCAGCGGGCCATCCTGTAGAGGGAGGTCAGCCGCTTGTCATTAAAGGCGCGTACCATGAGATCCTTTTTGAAAAGGACGCAATGCGCTCAGTCGCGCTTAACGCTATTGTCGAATTTTTCGACAAGCATAACTCATCCAGCGGAACCCGCTTTGCCTAGAGGTTTAATTTTCTTATGTATCAGGTTGTTGCGTCTGATTTAGACGGTACGCTGCTTTCCCCCGACCATACGTTGTCCCCTTATGCCAAAGAGACACTGAAATTATTGACCGCACGTGGCGTTAATTTCGTCTTTGCGACTGGCCGTCATCATGTTGATGTGGGGCAAATTCGCGATAACCTCGGCATTAAAACCTACATGATCACATCCAACGGTGCGCGTGTGCACGATTCTGCCGGGAACCTGGTGTTTACCCATAACCTGGATCGCGACATTGCCAGCGACCTGTTTGGTGTGGTGAATGCAAACCCGGACATCGTGACCAACGTTTATCGTGATGATGAATGGTTTATGAATCGTCATCGTCCGGACGAAATGCGCTTCTTTAAAGAAGCGGTATTTAACTATTCTCTGTTTGAACCTGCGCTACTGGAGCCTGAAGGCGTCAGCAAAGTGTTTTTTACCACCGATTCTCATGAAAGGCTACTGCCGCTGGAGCAGGCGATTAACGCTCGCTGGGGCGATCGCGTCAACGTCAGCTTCTCTACGCTTACCTGTCTGGAAGTGATGGCTGGCGGCGTGTCGAAAGGTCATGCGCTGGAAGCGGTGGCGAAAGCGATGGGCTACAGCCTGAAAGACTGTATCGCTTTCGGTGACGGGATGAACGATGCGGAAATGCTCTCCATGGCTGGCAAAGGCTGCATCATGGGCAACGCGCACCAGCGCCTGAAAGATCTTCATCCGGAACTGGACGTGATTGGACTCAACGCCGATGATGCCGTGCCGCACTATCTGCGTAAGCTCTTTTTGCAGTAACGCCATCGTTCGTTAGTTGACCAGTTGTCAACTAAAAACTTCGCTACAATGGGTGTACCTTTTGTTAAGAGACATCCATTGTGGCGTTACTCATCATTACCACAATTCTGTGGGCCTTTTCCTTTAGCCTGTTTGGCGAGTACCTTGCCGGTCATGTCGATAGCTATTTTGCGGTGCTGGTGCGCGTTGGGTTGGCGGCGCTGGTGTTCCTACCATTTTTACGTACCCGTGGGCACAGCGTAAAAACGATCGCGCTGTATATGCTGGTAGGGGCCATGCAGCTTGGCATTATGTATATGCTGAGTTTTCACGCCTATCTGTACCTGACGGTTTCAGAGCTGCTGCTCTTTACCGTACTAACGCCGCTCTACATTACGCTAATTTATGACCTGATGAGCGGACGTCGTCTGCGCTGGAGCTACGCCTTCAGTGCATTGCTGGCGGTGATCGGTGCGGGGATCATTCGTTACGACCAGGTGACCAGCCACTTCTGGACCGGCCTGCTGTTGGTACAGCTATCCAATATCAGCTTTGCCATTGGTATGGTGGGCTACAAGCGTCTGATGGAAACACGGCCAATGCCGCAGCACAACGCCTTTGCCTGGTTTTACATGGGGGCATTTATGGTGGCGATAGTGGCCTGGTTCATGCTGGGTAATGCGCAGAAAATACCTGCAACCACGCTACAGTGGGGCATCCTGGTGTTTCTTGGCGTGGCGGCGTCCGGCATTGGTTACTTTATGTGGAACTACGGCGCGACTCAGGTGGATGCGGGTACGCTGGGCATCATGAACAATATGCATGTGCCGGCCGGGCTGTTGGTTAACCTGGCTATCTGGCATCAACAGCCTCACTGGCCGAGCTTCATCATTGGTGCGGCTGTGATAGTGGCCTCACTGTGGGTACATCGAAAGTGGGTCGTTCCGCACTCCGTACAAACGGCAGGTGATCGCAGGCGTGATTCCGCGCTGAGCGAATAAACGCTTCCGTGACCGGTTGTCGCTGCTCGCCATCGCGCACGGCGGCGTACAGTCGGCTCCACAATCCATCACCCAGGGTTTTGGTTACCACCAGGCCCTGGCGCTCAAAACTCTCCACTACCCAGTGTGGTAAAGCCGCGATACCCATTTTAGCTGCAACCATCTGAATCAGCAGCAAGGTGTTATCCACACTCTTCAGCGACGGGCTAACGCCCGCAGGTTGCAGGAAATGCCGCCAGACATCCAGCCGACTCCGTTGTACCGGATAAATAAGCAGCGTCTCGCTGGCTAAATCCTCCGGGGTGATTTGGGTTTTGCTGGCCAGCGGATGGTCCGGCGCCAGGACCAGGCGTACTTCAAAATCAAACATCGGCGAGTAGTGCAATCCGCTGCGCGGCAGAATGTCGGAGGTCAGCACCAGATCCAATTCATCCTGCTGTAGCGCAGGTTGCGGATCGAACGTCACGCCGGATTTAAAGTCCATTTCCACCTGCGGCCAGTTGGCACGAAAATTCTCCAGCGCGGGCGTCAGCCATTGGATACAGCTGTGGCATTCAATCGCGATGCGTAGCCGGGTTTGCTGCGGTTCGTTGCAGGCCTGTAGCGCGCGACCGATTTGCGGCAACACCTGGTTTGCCAGCTGCAGCAAAATTTCGCCCTGCGGCGTAAAGCGCAGAGGCTGACTTTTACGGATAAAAAGACGAAAGCCGAGGCGTTGCTCCAGATCGCTGAACTGGTGAGAAAGGGCGGATTGGGTCTGATGCAACGTCGCCGCTGCGGCTGCCAGCGAACCACTATTCCGCAACGCCTGGAGCGTTTTCAGGTGTTTAATCTCGATCATGAAAGTCCTTCACTTCGGCATGAACAAATTGCGCTTGAGGAATATACAGTAACCGCCAATTATGGATGTGTAAACATCTGGATGGCTAAAATCCTTCGTCTTTTAAATTTATGGTGCGTTGGCTTCGTTTCCTCACCCCAGTCACTTACTTCAGTAAGCTCCTGGGGATGAGCAAACTTGCCGCCTTCCCTAAATTCAAAATCCATAGGATTTACATATAATTAGAGGAAGAAAAATGACAATATTGAATCACACCCTCGGTTTCCCTCGCGTTGGCCTGCGTCGCGAGTTGAAGAAAGCGCAAGAAAGCTACTGGGCGGGAAATTCTTCCCGTGAAGAATTGCTGGCCGTTGGCCGCGAGCTGCGCGCCCGCCACTGGGATCAGCAGAAGCAGGCGGGCATTGACCTGCTGCCGGTGGGCGATTTTGCCTGGTACGATCACGTGCTAACCACCAGCCTGCTGCTCGGCAACGTTCCGGCGCGTCATCAAAATAAAGACGGCTCGGTTGATATCGATACTTTATTCCGTATTGGCCGTGGTCGCGCCCCGACGGGTGAGCCAGCGGCGGCGGCAGAAATGACCAAATGGTTTAATACCAACTATCACTACATGGTGCCGGAATTCACCAAAGGTAAGCAGTTCAAACTGACCTGGACCCAACTGCTGGATGAAGTGGACGAAGCGCTGGCGCTCGGCCACAAGGTGAAGCCTGTGCTGCTTGGGCCGGTAACTTACCTGTGGCTGGGTAAAGTGAAGGGCGAACAGTTTGACCGCCTGAGCCTGTTGAACGATATTCTGCCGGTTTACCAGCAGGTGCTGGCTGAGTTGGCGAAACGCGGTATTGAGTGGGTACAGATTGATGAACCCGCGCTGGTACTGGAGCTGCCGCAGGTTTGGCTGAACGCCTTCAAACCCGCGTATGATGCGCTGGCAGGGCAGGTAAAATTACTGCTGACCACCTACTTCGAAGGCGTAACGCCAAACCTGGATACCATTACCGCGCTGCCGGTGCAGGGTCTGCATGTTGATTTTGTTCATGGCAAAGATGACGTTGCCGAGCTGCACCAACGTCTGCCTGCCGACTGGCTGCTGTCAGCCGGTTTGGTAAACGGTCGTAACGTCTGGCGCGCCGATCTCAGCGAAAAATATGCGCAAATCAAAGATATCGTCGGCAAACGTGATCTGTGGGTGGCTTCTTCCTGCTCTCTGCTGCACAGCCCAATCGATCTCAGCGTGGAAACCCGCCTTGATGTGGAAGTGAAGAGCTGGTTTGCCTTCGCGCTGCAAAAATGCGGCGAGCTGGCGCTGCTGCGCGATGCGTTGAACAGCGGCGATACGGCGGCAATTGTGGAATGGAGCGCACCGATCCAGGCGCGTCGTCACTCTACCCGCGTACACAACGCCACAGTGGAAAAACGTCTGGCGGCGATCACCGCCCAGGACAGCCAACGCGCCAACGCTTACCCGGTTCGCGCTGAAGCACAGCGTGCCCGTTTTAATCTGCCGGCATGGCCGACCACGACTATCGGATCATTCCCGCAAACCACCGAAATTCGCGGCCTGCGTCTGGACTTCAAAAAAGGCAATCTTGATGCTGCCCACTATCGCACTGGTATTGCGGAGCATATCAAACAGGCGATTGTTGAGCAGGAACGTCTGGGGCTCGATGTACTGGTGCACGGTGAAGCCGAGCGTAACGACATGGTCGAGTACTTTGGCGAACACCTGGACGGTTTCGTCTTTACCCAAAACGGTTGGGTGCAGAGTTACGGCTCTCGCTGCGTGAAGCCGCCGGTGGTGATTGGCGATGTCAGCCGCCCGGAAGCGATCACCGTGGAGTGGGCGAAGTACGCGCAGTCGCTGACCGACAAACCGGTAAAAGGCATGCTGACGGGTCCGGTGACCATTCTCTGCTGGTCATTCCCGCGTGAAGACGTGACGCGTGAAACCATCGCGAAGCAGATTGCGTTGGCGTTGCGTGATGAAGTGGCGGATCTGGAAGCGGCGGGCATCGGTATTATTCAGATTGATGAGCCGGCGCTGCGCGAAGGTCTGCCGCTACGTCGCAGTGATTGGGCGGCGTATCTGGCGTGGGGGGTAGAAGCCTTCCGCATTAACGCGGCAGTGGCGAAGGATGAAACCCAGATCCATACCCACATGTGTTACTGCGAGTTCAATGACATCATGGACTCCATTGCGGCGCTGGACGCGGACGTGATCACCATTGAGACCTCACGCTCGGATATGGAGCTGCTGGAATCGTTTGAGGAGTTCGACTATCCGAACGAAATCGGGCCGGGCGTATACGATATTCACTCGCCGAACGTCCCAAGCGTGGAGTGGATTGAGGCTCTGCTGAAGAAGGCCGAGCAGCGTATTCCGGCTGAGCGTCTGTGGGTGAACCCGGACTGCGGCCTGAAAACCCGCGGCTGGCCGGAAACCCGTGCCGCGCTGGCTAACATGGTCAAAGCAGCGCAGAATCTGCGTCAGGCGTAAAAATAAAACGGAGGCGTTAGCCTCCGTTTTGATGATCGGTTTGCCTGGCGATACTTACTTCTTCTCGCCGTATTGCGCGAACCACTCCAGCATTCTCTGCCAGCCGTCTTTGGCCGACTCTTCGTGGTAGCTCGGGCGGTAATCGGCATTAAATGCATGCCCGGCATCGGGATAAACCACAATTTCCGCTTTAGCATTGGCGGCGCGTAGCGCCTGACGCATCGTTTCGACGGTATCCTGTGGGATACTGGTGTCCTGACCACCATAAAGTCCCAGGACGGGGGCGTTAAGATCGGTGGCGATATCAACGGGATGTTTCGGCGAGTTGAGGGTCTTATCACCCACCAGTTTGCCATACCACGCTACCGCTGCTTTTAACTGCGGATTGTGTGCGGCATACAGCCAGGTGATGCGTCCACCCCAGCAAAAACCTGTGATCATTAATCGGTGAGCGTCACCGCCGTTGCGGGAGGCCCAACTGGCGACGTGGTCCAGGTCGGCCAGTACCTGAGAGTCAGGCACTTTGGCGACAAGGCCGCTGAGCAGCGTGGGGATATCGGCAAAGTCATTGGGATCGCCTTCGCGGAAGTAGAGCTCTGGTGCAATAGCCAGATATCCTTCCAGGGCCAGACGGCGGCAAACATCACGAATGTGTTCATGAATGCCAAAAATCTCCTGCACGACAATAACCACGGGCAGGGGGCCATCGGTCTGTTTTGGTCGCGCGTGATACGCTGGCATATCATCGCCCTGTGAAGGTATGGACGTTACACCGGCGATAATTGCGTTATCCGGTGTGTGAACCGTGGTAGACGTCGGTGGAGATACAGCAGGTGCAAAGCCAGATTGTTGTGTCGTCATGGTATTCTCCGTACCCTTAAATATTCAGCCAAAAAGCGCATTATTAACTATAGACATATGCAACGTACCACATTGCCTTAAACGGTCTATCTTTTGTGCAAGGTGTCCTTACATCACGCCGTTTATGTGATATTCGTCACTGTTTCATGGTAATCGAATGCAATTGATTTACATCATGGTGATGTCTGTCACGAAAATTTGTTTATGCCTTCGGTAAAGTGTGTTTTTGCTTCTTCTGACAAAACCGATTCACAGAGGAGTTTTTATGTCTAAGTCTGATGTTTTTCATCTCGGCCTCACTAAGAACGATTTACAAGGGGCTACGCTTGCCATCGTCCCTGGCGACCCGGAGCGTGTGGAAAAGATCGCCGCGCTGATGGATAAGCCGGTTAAGCTGGCATCCCATCGCGAGTTCACGACCTGGCGTGCTGAGCTGGATGGTAAAGCCGTGATCGTTTGCTCTACCGGTATCGGCGGCCCGTCCACCTCTATTGCTGTAGAAGAACTGGCGCAACTGGGCATTCGTACCTTCCTGCGTATCGGTACGACTGGCGCAATTCAGCCGCATATCAATGTGGGTGATGTGCTGGTCACCACTGCGTCTGTCCGTTTGGATGGCGCAAGCCTGCACTTCGCGCCAATGGAATTCCCGGCCGTTGCTGACTTCGAGTGCACCACTGCGCTGGTGGAAGCGGCGAAATCTATCGGTGCGACTACCCACGTGGGCGTCACCGCGTCTTCTGACACCTTCTACCCGGGCCAGGAGCGTTATGACACCTTCTCTGGTCGCGTAGTGAGCCGTTTCAAAGGCTCAATGGAAGAGTGGCAGTCCATGGGCGTCATGAACTACGAAATGGAATCCGCAACGTTGCTGACCATGTGCGCAAGCCAGGGCCTGCGTGCCGGTATGGTTGCTGGCGTTATCGTGAACCGTACTCAGCAAGAGATTCCTAATGCGGAAACGATGAAACAAACGGAAAGCCACGCGGTGAAAATCGTGGTGGAAGCTGCCCGCCGTTTACTGTAATTCTCCCGTCTGTTCAAAAAGGCCGACGCGTTCGGCCTTTTTATTTTGCGTAGTGCCTCGCAGGAAATTCCTTTTAAACTGGACGTTTATACAGCACAATTCTATTTTGTGCGGGTAAGCCGTTGCTGTAAGGGGGCGTTGTGGATATTACAATTATGATGAGTGCCGTGTTGGCATTAGCCGCAGGGCTGCTGGTGGGGTGGCTGGCGACAAAAGCGCGGGCCGATCAGATCCGTGCCGACCTCATCGAAGAGCGACGTGAACTGGATATTGCGTTAAGCGCTGCCCGCCAACAACTCGCACAGGAAGCCCACTGGCGCGACGAGTGCGAACTACTCAATAACGAATTACGCAGCCTGCACAGCATCAACACCTCTCTGGAAGCCGATCTCCGTGAAGTCACTACCCGGCTGGAAGCGACGCAGCAGCATGCGGAAGATAAAATCCGCCAGATGATCAACAGCGAACAACGCCTGAGTGAACAGTTTGAAAACCTGGCGAATCGCATTTTTGAGCACAGCAACCGCCGCGTAGATGAGCAAAACCGTCAAAGTCTGAACAGCCTGCTGACACCGCTTCGCGAACAACTGGACGGTTTTCGACGTCAGGTTCAGGATAGCTTCGGTAAAGAGGCGCAAGAGCGCCATACCCTGGCGCACGAAATTCGTAATCTCCAGCAACTTAACGCGCAGATGGCGCAGGAAGCGGTAAACCTGACGCGGGCCTTAAAAGGCGATAATAAAACGCAGGGTAACTGGGGTGAGGTGGTACTGACGCGGGTACTTGAAGCCTCCGGTCTGCGTGAAGGTTATGAATACGAAACCCAGGTTAGCATTGAAAACGATGCCCGTTCGCGAATGCAACCCGATGTCATTGTCCGGCTACCGCAGGGTAAAGATGTGGTAATCGACGCAAAAATGACGTTGGTTGCCTATGAGCGCTATTTTAACGCGGAAGATGAATATACCCGCGAGACTGCGTTGCAGGAACATATCGCCTCGGTGCGAAACCATATTCGTCTGTTGGGTCGTAAAGATTATCAACAGCTTCCCGGGCTGCGTTCGCTTGACTATGTGCTGATGTTTATTCCCGTCGAGCCCGCTTTTTTGCTGGCGCTGGACAGACAACCCGAACTGATAACCGAGGCGCTTAAAAATAACATTATGCTGGTCAGTCCTACCACGTTGTTAGTGGCATTGCGCACGATCGCCAACCTGTGGCGCTACGAGCATCAGAGCCGTAATGCGCAACAAATTGCCGATCGGGCCAGCAAACTTTATGACAAGATGCGCTTGTTTGTGGATGATATGTCGGCGATTGGCCAAAGTCTGGATAAAGCCCAGGACAACTACCGACAAGCGATGAAAAAGCTCTCTTCGGGCCGTGGGAACGTCCTGTCACAGGCAGAAGCGTTTCGCAGTTTAGGTGTGGAAATTAAGCGTGAGATAAATCCTGAGCTGGCTGAACAAGCCACTACGCAGGATGAAGAGTACCGCTTGCGCGCGGTCCCTGAGACGCAACAGGATGAGCCTTACCCTGATGATGAAGCAGTAAATCAGCAATCAAACTAGTCCGTTTGGGGTAGTTGAACCCAGTAGAAGGGTAGGGCAAATTGGCCCAATCTGTTACACTTCTTGAACATTTTTTGAATGAGCAGGCACTGAGATGGTGGATAATTCACAAGAAACGACGCACTTTGGCTTTCAGACCGTCGCTAAAGAGCAGAAAGCTGACATGGTGGCCCACGTTTTTCATTCTGTGGCCTCGAAATATGACGTTATGAATGACTTAATGTCATTTGGCATTCATCGTTTGTGGAAGCGCTTCACCATTGATTGCAGTGGCGTGCGTCGCGGTCAAACCGTTCTGGATTTGGCAGGCGGTACGGGCGACCTGACGGCGAAATTCTCTCGCATGGTGGGTGAAACCGGTAAAGTCGTACTGGCGGATATCAATGACTCAATGCTCAAAATGGGTCGCGAAAAGCTGCGTAATATCGGCGTAGTGGGTAACGTTGAGTACGTTCAGGCGAACGCGGAAGCACTGCCTTTCCCTGACAACACGTTTGACTGCATTACCATTTCTTTCGGTCTGCGCAACGTAACGGATAAAGACAAAGCTTTACGATCCATGTATCGCGTGTTGAAGCCGGGCGGACGTTTACTGGTGCTGGAGTTCTCCAAACCGATTATCGAACCGCTGAGCAAGGCCTACGATGCTTATTCTTTCCATGTTCTGCCGCGCATAGGTTCCATGGTCGCAAGCGATGCGGACAGTTACCGCTATTTGGCGGAGTCCATTCGCATGCATCCCGATCAGGACACGCTAAAAGCAATGATGCAAGATGCCGGGTTCGAAAGCGTTGATTACTACAACCTGACGGCTGGTGTCGTTGCGCTGCATCGTGGTTACAAGTTCTGACAGGAGATTGGGGATGCCTTTAAAACCCTTAGTGACCGCAGGCGTTGAAAATCTGCTCAATACCTTTCTGTATCGTTCTCCTGCGCTGAAGTCAGCCAGAACACGTTTACAGAGCAAGGTGCTGCGTGTTGATCTTAAAGGATTTTCAACACCTTTAGTCCTGGTGTTTAGTGAGCGCCAGGTCGATGTGCTGGGGGCATGGGAAGGCGAAGCCGATTGCACAGTAATCACACATGCCAGCGTGTTGCCGAAATTACGCGACCGCCAGCAACTTACCACGCTTATTCGCAGCGGTGAGCTGGAAGTTCAGGGTGATATCCAGGTGGTGCAGAATTTTGTGGCTCTGGCCGATCTGGCTGAGTTTGATCCCGCAGAATTGTTAGCGCCCTATACCGGCGATATCGTCGCGGAGGGGGTCAGCAAAGTCTTGCGTGGTGGCGCGAAGTTCTTGCGCCATAACATTCAGCGCCAGCAGCGCTATGTAGCCGAAGCGATCACCGAAGAGTGGCGTATGGCTCCCGGTCCGCTTGAGGTTGCATGGTTTGCAGAAGAAACGGCAGCCATTGAACGCGCGGTCGAATCTCTGGCCAAACGGCTGGAAAAACTGGAGGCCCAATGACGCCAGGTGAAGTACGGCGCCTTTATTTCATCATTCGCACTTTTTTAAGCTACGGTCTTGATGAACTCATCCCCAAAATGCGTATTACGCTGCCGCTTCGGTTGTGGCGTTACTCGTTGTTCTGGATGCCCAATCAGCATAAAGACAAACCGCTGGGAGAAAGGCTGAGACTGGCTTTACAGGAACTCGGCCCGGTGTGGATTAAATTTGGGCAAATGCTCTCCACTCGCCGTGACCTTTTCCCACCGCACATCGCCGATCAGCTTGCGCTATTGCAGGATCGCGTTGCCCCATTCGATGGGCAGCGAGCGAAAGAACAAATCGAAGAAGCCATGGGCGGGCTGCCCGTCGAGGAGTGGTTTGATGATTTTGAGATCACGCCGCTGGCATCTGCGTCTATTGCCCAGGTCCATACCGCGCGATTGAAATCCAATGGTAAAGAGGTGGTGATCAAAGTTATCCGCCCGGACATACTTCCGGTGATTAAAGCGGATTTAAAACTGATCTACCGCCTTGCGCGCTGGGTTCCTCGCCTGCTGCCGGATGGCCGTCGCCTGCGACCAACAGAAGTGGTCCGCGAGTATGAAAAAACGTTGATTGATGAGCTGAACCTGCTTCGCGAATCGGCGAACGCAATTCAGCTGCGACGTAATTTTGAAGATAGCCCGATGCTGTACATCCCGGAAGTGTATTCCGACTATTGCAGTCAGAACATGATGGTGATGGAGCGCATATATGGTATCCCCGTATCGGATGTCGCAACGCTTGAGAAGAATGGCACCAACATGAAGTTGTTGGCTGAACGCGGTGTGCAGGTCTTCTTTACTCAGGTCTTTCGCGATAGTTTTTTCCATGCGGACATGCATCCTGGGAATATTTTCGTCAGTTATGAGCACCCTGAAAACCCGAAGTACATTGGTATTGATTGCGGGATTGTGGGTTCTTTAAATAAAGAAGATAAGCGCTATCTGGCTGAAAACTTCATCGCGTTCTTTAACCGAGACTACCGCAAAGTTGCCGAATTGCACGTGGATTCAGGTTGGGTTCCGCCCGATACCAACGTTGAAGAGTTTGAATTCGCCATTCGTACCGTGTGCGAACCGATATTCGAAAAACCGCTGGCGGAGATTTCCTTTGGTCACGTGCTGTTGAATCTGTTTAACACCGCGCGTCGATTCAACATGGAAGTCCAGCCCCAACTGGTTTTGCTCCAGAAGACGCTGCTGTATGTTGAAGGTGTCGGACGACAGCTCTACCCACAGTTAGATTTGTGGAAAACGGCTAAGCCGTTTCTCGAATCCTGGATTAAAGATCAGGTCGGTATTCCGGCGCTCGTCAGGGCATTTAAAGAAAAAGCCCCGTTCTGGGTCGAAAAAATGCCAGAAATACCTGAACTGGTGTATGACAGTTTGCGCCAGGGCAAATATTTACAGCACAGTGTTGATAAGATTGCCCGCGAGCTTCACGCTAATCATGTGCGTCAGGGACAATCCCGTTATTTATTGGGCATTGGCGCAACATTGTTGCTAAGTGGAACATTCCTGCTGGTAAGCCGTCCTGAGTGGGGGCTTATGCCAGGCTGGTTAATGGCGGGAGGCGTCATAGCCTGGCTAATCGGCTGGCGCAAAATGCGCTGAATTTTTCATCGCCCAAGGCAGGCCGTGTAACGTATACTACGGCCTTATTAATTCATCATCTATGACAGAGGAACATGTATGGGTGGTATCAGTATTTGGCAGTTGTTGATCATTGCCGTCATCGTTGTACTGCTATTTGGCACCAAGAAACTCGGCTCCATCGGTTCCGATCTTGGCGCGTCTATTAAAGGCTTCAAAAAAGCGATGGGTGATGATGAACCTAAGCAAGATAAAACCAGCCAGGATGCTGATTTTACTGCTAAATCCATCACCGATAAGCAGGGCGAAGTGAAAAAGGAAGACGCCAAAAGCCAAGATAAAGAGCAGGTATAATCCGTGTTTGATATCGGTTTTAGCGAGCTGTTATTGGTGTTCGTTATCGGCCTCATTGTCCTGGGGCCGCAGCGTTTACCCGTAGCGGTAAAAACGGTTGCTGGCTGGGTTCGCGCTTTGCGTTCCCTTGCGACTACTGTTCAGAACGAACTGACCCAGGAGCTTAAGCTTCAGGAATTCCAGGACAGCCTGAAGAAAGTAGAAAAAGCGAGCCTGACAAATCTGACCCCGGAGCTGAAAGCATCAATGGATGAGCTGCGTGAAGCGGCGGAGTCGATGAAGCGTTCTTATAGCGTGCACGATCCTGAGAAAGCTAGCGATGAAGCGCACACTATCCATAATCCGGTGGTGAAAGACGGTGAAGCACAGCGAGAAGGGGTCACCCCAGCTGCCGCTGAAAACCAGGCCAGTTCGCCGGAGCAAAAACCGGAATCCACGGGTGCTAAAAAGCCAGAGCCGACGGAAAACGCTTCCGCCACGTTGATGGATGCAGAAAAGAAAGCTGCCGCACCTGTTGTCGAATCCTCCCCCTCGTCGAGTGATAAACCGTAAACATGGCTGTAGAAGATACCCAACCGCTCATCACGCATCTTATTGAGCTGCGTAAGCGACTCCTGAACTGCATTATTGCGGTATTCGTGATCTTTCTGGCATTGGTGTACTTTGCCAACGACATTTACCATATGGTTGCGGCGCCGTTGATCAAACAGATGCCGCAGGGTGCAACGATGATCGCCACCGATGTGGCCTCGCCGTTCTTTACCCCGATAAAGTTAACCTTCATGGTGTCGCTGATTCTGTCAGCGCCAGTGATCCTCTACCAGGTCTGGGCATTCATTGCGCCTGCTTTGTACAAACATGAACGTCGCCTGGTTGTGCCGCTGCTGGTCTCCAGTTCGTTATTGTTCTACATCGGTATGGCATTCGCCTATTTTGTCGTCTTCCCGCTGGCGTTTGGTTTCCTTGCCAACACGGCTCCGCAAGGCGTACAGGTATCGACAGACATTGCCAGCTATCTCAGCTTCGTAATGGCGTTGTTTATGGCTTTCGGTGTCTCTTTTGAGGTTCCTGTCGCCATTGTGCTGCTATGCTGGATGGGCATTACGACGCCTGAAGACTTACGCAAGAAACGTCCTTACGTTGTAGTGGGCGCATTTGTCGTCGGGATGCTATTGACCCCGCCAGATGTCTTCTCGCAAACGCTATTGGCGATACCGATGTACTGCCTGTTCGAGGTGGGTGTGTTCTTCTCTCGATTCTATGTCGGTAAGCGACGTACGCGAGATGAGGATAACGAGGCTGAAGAAGCAAAAGAAGCCGAAGCCGCCGAGAAAACTGAAGAATAAACGCAACCGCCCGTCAGGGCGGTTGTCATATGGGAGGAAGCATGTTTGATATTGGCGTTAATTTAACCAGTTCACAATTTGCGAAAGACCGGGATGAGGTCGTGGCGCGCGCCTTTGCTGCGGGCGTAAACGGTATGCTTCTGACCGGAACAAACCTGCACGAAAGCCAGCAGGCTTTAACGTTGGCGCAGCATTATCCGCATTGCTGGTCCACGGCTGGCGTGCACCCGCATGACAGCAGCCAATGGCAGTCCTCAACAGAAGCAGAGATTATCGCACTGGCAAACCATTCGCAGGTGGTCGCTATTGGTGAGTGCGGCCTGGATTTCAATCGCAATTTCTCCACGCCGCAGGAGCAGGAGCGTGCTTTTGAGGCGCAACTGCGCATTGCTGCTGAACTGCAGATGCCGGTTTTCATGCATTGTCGGGATGCCCATGAGCGTTTTCTGACGTTGCTGGAGCCGTGGCTGGACAGCCTGCCTGGTGCGGTGCTGCACTGCTTTACTGGCTCGCGGCAGGAGATGCAGGACTGTGTAGACCGCGGGCTTTATATTGGTATCACCGGGTGGGTCTGTGATGAGCGCCGGGGCATGGAACTGCGTGAGCTGCTGCCCTTTATCCCGGTTGAGAGATTGCTGATCGAAACCGATGCGCCTTACTTACTTCCCCGGGATTTAACGCCTAAACCAGCGTCACGGCGCAATGAACCTGCGCACCTCCCCCATATTCTTGAGCGTATTGCCCACTGGCGCGGCGAGGATCCTCAATGGTTGTCAGCAACCATTGATACTAACGTCAGAACGCTGTTTGAAGTGACCTTCTAAGGCTATTTAAATTTTTCGAAAGCCGGTATTTTTCACGCTCTGCTTAACCTCTTTATTCAACAGGTTAAGCAGCAGCATGGAACGCGCTTCGCCATCGGGTTCGGTAAAGATCGCTTTCAACCCCTCAAACGCACCTTCAGTAATAATTACACTGTCCCCCGGATGAGGGGTTTCAGGGTCAACAATACCTTCAGGTTTGTAGACAGAAAGTTGATGAATGACGGGAGAAGGAACGGTCGCCGGCGTCGCACCGAAACGGACGAAATGGCTGACACCACGCGTGGCATTGATGGTGGTGGTGTGGATCACTTCCGGGTCGAACTCGACAAACATGTAATTAGGGAATAGGGGTTCACTGACTGTGGTACGTTTACCGCGCACCATTTTTTCCAGGGTGATCATAGGCGTCAGGCAGTTCACCGCCTGTCTTTCCAGGTGTTCCTGGGCTCGCTGAAGTTGCCCACGTTTGCAGTACAGTAAATACCAGGCTTGCATAATAACTCTTATCCGCTTGTTCTGAGCGTCAGCATAGCAAAAGCCATGAGTTAAGTTAATTATACCCGCCGCAAAGCAGGCTGAAACCCAATGGGTATATACTCCCGGGGCTTATATGTATCGCCAGAGTTCACGCTAATTTAACAAAAATACAGCATCACAATGATGAACGCCGTATAATGAAGCGCTTACGAAGAGGCCACAATGGACGCCATGAAATATCACGATTTACGCGACTTCCTGACGCTGCTTGAACAGCAAGGCGAGCTCAAACGCATTTCGCTTGAGGTAGATCCCCACCTGGAGATCACTGAAATTGCCGATCGCACTCTGCGTGCTGGTGGGCCTGCGTTACTGTTTGAAAATCCTAAAGGCTATTCAATGCCGGTGCTGTGTAACCTGTTTGGCACACCGAAGCGTGTGGCGATGGGGATGGGGCAAGAAGATGTCTCGGCGCTACGGGAAGTCGGTAAGCTATTGGCGTTTTTGAAAGAGCCTGAGCCACCGAAAGGATTTCGCGATCTGTTCGATAAGCTGCCGCAGTTTAAGCAGGTGTTGAACATGCCGACTAAGCGGTTACGCGGTGCACCTTGCCAGCAAAAAATCTATTCAGGCGATGAAGTCGACTTAAACCGTATTCCGATTATGACCTGCTGGCCAGAGGATGCTGCGCCGCTGATTACCTGGGGGCTGACCGTTACGCGCGGCCCGCACAAAGAGCGGCAGAATCTCGGTATCTATCGTCAGCAACTGATTGGCAAAAACAAGCTTATTATGCGCTGGCTTTCCCATCGAGGCGGCGCGCTTGATTACCAGGAGTGGCGCGCGGCGCATCCTGGTGAACGGTTCCCGGTTTCTGTGGCCTTGGGAGCAGACCCGGCGACAATTCTGGGTGCTGTTACCCCTGTCCCGGATACGTTATCTGAATACGCATTTGCCGGGCTGTTGCGTGGCACCAAAACTGAAGTGGTCAAATGTATTTCCAACGATCTGGAAGTGCCTGCCAGTGCTGAAATTGTGCTGGAAGGCTATATCGAACCGGGTGAAATGGCCCCGGAAGGACCGTATGGCGATCATACCGGTTATTACAATGAAGTAGATAGCTTCCCGGTCTTTACCGTCACGCACATTACCCAGCGCGAAGATGCAATTTATCACTCTACTTATACCGGACGCCCGCCAGATGAGCCCGCAGTGCTTGGCGTAGCGCTGAATGAAGTCTTCGTGCCTATTCTGCAAAAGCAGTTTCCGGAAATCGTCGACTTTTACCTGCCGCCGGAAGGCTGTTCATATCGTCTGGCCGTAGTGACGATAAAAAAACAGTACGCCGGTCATGCCAAACGCGTCATGATGGGTGTCTGGTCGTTTTTGCGTCAGTTTATGTACACCAAATTTGTTATTGTCTGTGATGATGACGTCAACGCACGCGACTGGAATGATGTGATTTGGGCGATTACGACTCGTATGGACCCGGCCCGGGATACTGTACTGGTAGAGAATACACCCATTGATTACCTGGACTTTGCCTCGCCGGTTTCCGGTCTTGGTTCAAAAATGGGGCTGGATGCCACCAATAAATGGCCGGGCGAAACCCAACGTGAATGGGGCCGTCCGATAAAAAAAGATCCTGAAGTCACTGCGCGCATTGACGCAATTTGGGATGAACTGGCCATCTTTAATGACGGCAAAAGCGCCTGAGGCGCGATCGTTTTGCCTATTGATCCGACAGAGAGAGCGCATGACAACCTTAAGCTGTAAAGTGACCTCGGTAGAAGCTATCACTGACACCGTATATCGCGTTCGTTTAGTGCCAGACGCGGCGTTTTCCTTTCGTGCCGGCCAGTATTTAATGGTCGTAATGGACGAACGAGATAAGCGTCCGTTCTCCATGGCATCTACGCCGGACGAGCAGGGGTTCATTGAACTGCACGTTGGCGCTTCTGAGCTAAATCTGTATGCCATGGCCGTAATGGACCGCATTCTGAAAGACCGGGAAATTAAGGTCGACATTCCGCATGGCGAAGCCTGGCTGCGTGATGAGGACGATCGCCCGCTGATCCTGATTGCCGGCGGGACGGGATTCTCTTATGCGCGTTCCATTCTGCTTACCGCGCTGGCGCGTAATCCAAACCGCGATATCACCATTTACTGGGGCGGGCGCGAAGAGAAGCATCTCTACGATCTCTCTGAGCTGGAAGCACTGTCAGTAAATCACCCGAACCTGCGCGTTGAGCCAGTGGTGGAACAGCCTGAAGAAGGCTGGCGTGGCCGTACGGGCACCGTATTAACGGCAGTATTACAGGATTACGGTACCCTGGCGGAACACGATATCTACATTGCCGGACGTTTTGAAATGGCTAAAATCGCGCGCGATCTGTTCTGCAATGAACGCAGTGCGCGTGAAGATCGCCTGTTTGGTGACGCGTTCGCATTTATTTAAGCGCTGTGCGCCGGAGCCTTTCCGGCGCATCCATCACTCACTTTACTTCTACTAACAGGGTGCAAGCCCGGTCTCGTCGCCTCTCTTTTCTCACTGTTTTTTAGTAAACATTTCTCGCTATCTATTAATCATAAAAATAAGCTTTTGTGACGGAACTCTTTTTGTTTAGTAAACAAAATGGGCAAGCTATGCAGTATCACATTACAAGGCGCAAACGAGGGAAACCATGAGGCTTGGATTGGATATTGGCGGGACTAAAATCGAAGCGGTAGTGATTGATAATACGGGTGAAATTGTTTATCGCAAGCGATGCGCAACCCCAAAGCAGAGCTATGGCGATTTTTTCCAGGCCGTAACGGAGATGATTGCCAAGGCCAGGCAGGCCGTTAATCAGCCTTTCTCGGTTGGCGTTGGGGTGCCCGGTGCGGTGGATGGCGAAGGGTTAATCAAAAACTCCAACATTCTGGTGCTGAATCAGCAGACCTTTGCGCAAGATCTTGAGCAAGCGTTAGGGATGGCTGTGCCCGTCACCAACGATGCTAACTGCTTTACGCTGTCAGAGGCGATGGACGGCAGCGGGCGTGGGCATAGCGTGGTATTTGGCGTAATCCTCGGTACCGGTTGTGGCGGCGGTGTGTGTATCGATAACCGTCTGATTTCCGGTCCTAACGCCTGTGCAGGCGAGTGGGGGCATAATGCCTTGCCGCGTTATCATGAATCCCGGGATGGGGCCGCAGTGACATGCTATTGTGGGCAGTTGAACTGCATCGAGAGCTTTATTTCCGGCAGCGGCCTGGAACGCCAGTATTTGAATCACACCGCGCAACATGCGGGTGTGCCACAAATTATGCGACAGGTAGAATCGGGTGATGCAGATGCCTGTTTGTTATGGGAACGCTATTGCGATCAACTGGCGCGTGCGTTGGCAAGCGTGGTGAATACGCTCGATCCCGATGTCATTGTGTTGGGGGGCGGGGTATCTAATATCGATTTACTGTATTCTGGCTTGCAGGCGCGAGTAGCACAGTACGTATTTGGTAAACAGTGCCGTACACCGATCGTTCAGGCCCGACACGGTGACAGTAGCGGCGTCCGCGGTGCCGCCTGGCTGGGGGCACAACAAGCCAGCGTAGAATCAATGAGAGTGAAATGACGAAACCTGTACGTATCAGAGACATTGCCGAAGCGTGTGGGGTCTCAGTTGGCGCTGTTTCCCGTGCGTTAAAAGGGCAGCCGGGGCTGCGTGAAGATACCCGGTTGCGCATTATTTCTGTGGCGCAGCAGCAAGGTTATGATTTTTCCCGCCTGCGCAGCGACAAGATCAAACGAGTCCTGTTTTTGCTGCATCGTCAGCACAATATCAGCCACGCATTGCCGTTTTACTCTCAGTTGCTGTTAGGCATAGAAGATCTTTGTCGTGAGAACGGCATTGCGCTGAGCTTTCTGTCTATTGGTCCGGGTGATGCAGTGAGTGAGCAGGTGCTGCTGCACCAGCCGGATGCGCTGATCTGCGCCGGATTTTTTGAGCCTGAATTGCTTGGGCTGCTGCAACAGATGAAACTGCCGTTGGTGCTGGTGGATCTCTGGGCGTCTGGCCTGCCCTGCGTCAATCCGGACAACACCCAGGGCGGCTATCTGGCCACGCAACACCTGATTGCACAAGGTCGCAACCGCATCGCTTTTCTTGCCAGTACACTTTCTCACTACAGTATTCGCCAGCGTGAGAAGGGCTATCGTCAGGCATTGTATGAAGCCCGGTTGCTGATGCCACCAGAGTACGAAGCCATCGCGCCGCCGTTGCTGGATACCGAGCAATCTTTGGTAGAGGCGGTTAATGAGCTGCTCAAGTTGCCGGAGCCACCCGACGCCATTTTTGCCTATAACGATGCGGCAGCGATGGTTGTTCAAAGAGTGTGTGCGCAGCAGGGTATACGTATCCCGGAAGATCTTGCGCTGGTAGGGTTTGATGATATCGATGCCGCAGCCTGGTCACATCCGCCGCTGAGCACTATCGCGGTTGATAAGCAACAACTGGGTCGGGAAGCGCTGCGTTTACTGCTGGAAGAGAAGCAGGAAGAGAATCTGCTGCTGCCGGTGCAGTTAGTGGTACGAGGTAGTTCAGGGAAATAAAAAACCCGCCCCTGACAGGCGGGAAGAACGGCAACTAAACCTTTCCCCGTCATAATTCACACTGCTTCTTTGTTGGCTGCCTTTGCTCACCCCGGTCACATAGTTATCTATGCTCCCGGGGATTCGCTCAGTTGCCGCCGCGATGCAGCGCGAATTATTTAGGGGAATTTATCTTTGATTAAACTCGCTCAAATACCGTCGCGATACCCTGACCTAACCCGATACACATCGTCGCCAGACCAAACTGTACGTCTTTGCGTTCCATCAGGTTGAGCAGGGTAGTGCTGATACGCGCACCGGAACAGCCCAGCGGGTGACCCAATGCGATCGCCCCGCCGTTGAGGTTGATCTTCTCGTCGATCTGCTCCATCAGCCCCAGATCTTTAATACACGGCAGGATCTGGGCGGCAAAAGCTTCATTCATTTCAAACAAGCCGATGTCGCTGGTGGAGAGTCCCGCTTTTTTTAGTGCCAGCTTTGAAGCCGGAACCGGACCGTAGCCCATGATGGAAGGGTCACAGCCGACAACGGCCATTGAACGAATTCGGGCACGCGGCGTCAGACCCAGCTCACGGGCACGGCTTTCGCTCATGACCAGCATCGCGGCAGCACCATCGGAAAGCGCGGAGGAGGTACCGGCCGTCACTGTGCCACTAACTGGATCGAATGCCGGGCGCAGAGTAGAAAGCGCTTCAACCGTGGTCTCCGGGCGGATAACTTCATCGTAGTTAAACTGCTTCAGCACGCCGTCTGCATCATGACCCCCAGTCGGGATGATTTCATTTTTAAATGCGCCAGACTGGGTCGCGGCCCAGGCGCGAGCGTGTGAACGTGCGGCGAAGGCGTCCTGCATTTCACGGCTAATACCGTGCATGCGGGAGAGCATTTCCGCCGTCAGGCCCATCATCCCCGCGGCTTTCGCCACGTTGCGGCTCATACCCGGGTGGAAATCAACGCCGTGACTCATCGGCACATGGCCCATATGTTCTACGCCGCCAATCAGGCACGCCTGAGCATCACCGGTCATAATCATCCGTGCTGCATCATGCAGCGCCTGCATGGATGAACCACACAGACGGTTAACGGTCACTGCCGGTACTGAATGCGGGATTTCCGCCAGTAGTGACGCGTTACGAGCGATGTTGAAGCCCTGCTCCAGCGTTTGCTGCACACAGCCCCAGTAAATATCATCAAGTGCGGATGGCTCCAGCGCTGGATTACGCGCCAGCAGGCTACGCATTAAATGTGCGGAGAGATCTTCTGCCCGCACGTTACGAAACGCGCCCCCTTTCGAACGGCCCATCGGGGTACGGATCGCATCAACAATTACAACCTGTTCCATTGTGACTCCTTAAGCCGTTTTCAGGCTGCCAACCGGGCGGGCAGGCTCAACCTGGGGATAATACGGTTCGTTATGGCGCGCTTTATCACGCAGACCGGCCGGAACTTCATACAGTGGGCCAAGGTGCTGGTACTGCTGAGCCATATCGAGATACTTCGCGCTGCCGAGCGTATCCAGCCAGCGGAACGCGCCGCCGTGGAACGGAGGGAAGCCCAGGCCATACACCAGCGCCATATCGGCTTCTGCCGGGCTGGCGATAATGCCTTCTTCCAGACAACGCACTACTTCGTTGACCATTGGGATCATCATGCGGGCGATAATCTCTTCATCGCTGAAGTCACGTTTCGGCTGGCTGACCTCTGCCAGCAGACCATCAACGGCGGCATCTTCTTCTTTCTTCGGCTTGCCCTTGTTATCTTCTTTATAGCGCCAGAACCCGAGACCATTTTTCTGTCCGAAACGGTTAGCATCAAACAGAGCGTCTATCGCATCGCGATAATCTTTCTGCATACGCTGTGGGAAGCCCGCAGACATCACCGCCTGTGCGTGATGCGCGGTATCAATCCCCACCACGTCCAGCAGATAAGCCGGGCCCATCGGCCAGCCAAACTGTTTTTCCATCACTTTGTCGACTTTGCGGAAATCCGCTCCGTCGCGCAGCAACTGGCTGAAACCGGCAAAATAGGGGAACAGCACGCGGTTGACGAAGAAACCAGGGCAGTCGTTGACCACAATTGGCGTTTTGCCCATCTGGCTTGCCCAGGCGACAACCTTAGCGATGGTTTCATCTGAGCTTTTCTCGCCGCGAATGATCTCAACCAACGGCATACGGTGCACCGGGTTAAAGAAGTGCATACCACAGAAATTTTCCGGGCGTTTAAGCACGCTGGCCAGTTCGTTGATTGGAATGGTAGAGGTATTCGAAGCCAGTACGGTGTCCGGGCGTACCTTATCTTCGGTTTCCGCCAGTACCGCTTTTTTCACTTTCGGGTTTTCCACGACCGCTTCGACTACCACGTCCACACGCTCGAAACCGCTATAGTCGAGGCTTGGATGAATAGTGGAAATCACTCCCGCCATTTTCAGACCGTCAATTTTGCCGCGCTCAAGCTGTTTGTTCAGCAGCTTGGCGGCTTCGGTCATGCCCAGCGTTAATGATTTGTCGTTGATATCTTTCATGACAACCGGCACGCCTTTCCAGGCCGACTGGTAAGCGATACCGCCGCCCATAATGCCCGCGCCCAGCACCGCCGCTTGCTTTGGCGTCTCAATATTTTTGGTGAGCTTTTTGGCTTTGGCTTTCACGAACTGATCGTTAAGGAAGATCCCAACCAATGCGCGAGCTTCACTGGTGTGCGCCAGTGGAACAAAACTTTTGTTTTCCAGGTTCAGCGCTTCTTCACGGCCAAAGCGGGCTGCCGCCTCAATCGTTTTCACGGCAGTCATTGGTGCGGGATAATGCTTCTTCCCGGCCGTCTGCGCCACCATTCCTTTGGCGATAGTAAAGCTCATCGCCGCTTCAATTTTGCTGAGTTTCAACGGTTCCAGTTTCGGCTGGCGTTTGGCTCTCCAGTCGAGATCGCCGTTAATCGCCTGACGTAATATCGCGATTGCGCCATCAAGCAGTTTCTCGTGTTTCACGACGCCATCGACCAGGCCGATTTTCAGCGCCTGCTCAGCACCAACATCTTTACCTGCAGCAATGATTTCCAGCGCGCTGTCCGCACCCAGCATACGTGGCATACGCACGGATCCGCCAAAGCCTGGCATAATGCCCAGCTTAGTTTCCGGCAGACCGATGCGCAGGTCCGGCGTTGCCAGACGGTAATCGGTCGCCAGCACACACTCGCAGCCGCCGCCCAGCGCATAGCCATTTACCGCTGAGAGGGTCGGAACAGGCAGATCTTCCAGACGATTAAAGACGCTATTGGCAAAGTGCAGCCACTGGCTCAACTGTTCTTCAGGCACGAGGAACAGTGAAAGGAATTCGGTGATATCGGCACCGACAATAAAGGCTGCTTTGTTAGAGCGCAGCAGCAACCCTTTTAAATTCGGTTGTTTTTCCAGCACGTCAAGCGCATGGCCCAGGCTGGCAACGGTGGCCGTGTCGAGTTTATTGACCGAACCAGGGGCATCGAACACCAGTTCGGCGATGCCATCTTCCAGCCAGTCGAGGTACAGGGTGTCGCCTTTGTAAAGCATGTCAGTCTCCTGAATCCGCAAGGTGATCTGGTCATACCAGATGAATCGAAGTGTGTGTTTTATGTTAAAAAAATGCAAATGAATGATTAAAGAAATGACGATTCGATCACGCTCGGCAGAAATCACGCACTCACAAAGCGATGTGCTAAGATGCGAAGTCTTGAGGTCAAAAACAGAAGGATAGAAAATGGAATCACTGGCCGCACTCTATAAAAATCATATTGTTACCTTACAAGAGCGGGCGCGCGACGCGCTGGAACGCTTCAAGCTGGATGCGTTACTTATTCACTCTGGCGAACTTGTTAACGTCTTTCTTGACGACCATCCGTACCCGTTTAAGGTCAATCCGCAATTCAAAGCCTGGGTACCTGTGACGCAGGTTCCTAACTGTTGGTTGCTGGTGGATGGTGTGAATAAGCCAAAATTGTGGTTCTATCTGCCGGTCGATTACTGGCATAACGTTGAGCCGCTGCCGACCTCATTCTGGACGGAAGAAATCGAGATCATCGCGCTGCCAAAAGCGGACGGTATCGGTAGCCAGCTGCCTGCTGCTCGCAGCAATATCGGTTATATCGGTCCGGTTCCGGAACGTGCGCTGCAACTGGACATCGCGGCCAGCAACATCAACCCGAAAGGGGTGATTGACTACCTGCATTATTACCGCGCCTTTAAAACGGATTACGAACTGGCCTGTATGCGCGAAGCGCAGAAAATGGCGGTGAATGGACACCGTGCCGCGGAAGAAGCATTCCGTTCCGGGATGAGCGAGTTTGACATCAACCTGGCATATCTGACCGCAACCGGTCACCGCGATACCGACGTGCCATACAGCAACATTGTTGCGCTTAATGAGCATGCGTCGGTTCTTCATTACACCAAACTGGATCATCAGGCCCCGTCTGAAATCCGTAGCTTCCTGCTGGACGCTGGTGCGGAATATAACGGCTATGCGGCAGATCTGACGCGTACCTGGTCGGCGAAAAGCGACAATGACTATGCGCATCTGGTGAAAGATGTTAACGACGAAGAGCTGGCGCTTATCGCTACCATGAAAGCGGGCACCAGCTACGTGGATTACCACATTCAGTTCCATCAGCGCATCGCGAAGCTGCTGCGTAAGCATCAAATCATCACCGATATGAGTGAAGAGGCGATGGTGGAAAACGATCTTACTGGACCGTTTATGCCGCATGGTATTGGTCACCCGTTGGGTCTGCAGGTGCATGATGTCGCTGGCTTTATGCAGGATGACAGCGGTACCCACCTTGCTGCCCCGTCGAAGTATCCTTACCTGCGCTGCACCCGTGTTCTGCAGCCGGGTATGGTTCTGACCATCGAACCGGGCATCTACTTTATTGAATCACTGCTGGCGCCGTGGCGTGAAGGGCAGTTCAGCAAACACTTCAACTGGCAGAAAATTGAAGCTCTGAAACCGTTCGGCGGTATTCGTATTGAAGACAATGTGGTGGTCCACGAGAACAATATCGAGAACATGACGCGGGATTTAAAACTGGCGTAATGGACAGTTGGTTAATCCCTGCGGCGCCGGTTAGCGTCGTTGAAGAGATCAAAAAAAGCCGCTTCATTACGCTGCTCGCTCATACGGACGGCGTAGAAGCGGCGAAAGCATTCGTTGAGTCCGTCAAAGCGGAATCCCCGGACGCCCGCCACCATTGTGTGGCATGGGTGGCGGGTGCGCCGAATGACTCGCAGCAGTTGGGCTTGTCAGACGATGGTGAACCGGCGGGAACGGCAGGCAAACCGATGCTCGCGCAGTTGATGGGCAGCGGTGTCGGTGAGATTACCGCGGTGGTGGTGCGCTACTACGGCGGTATCCTTCTCGGTACGGGTGGGCTGGTAAAAGCCTACGGTGGCGGTGTAAATCAGGCGTTGCGTCAGTTAACGACACAGCGCAAGACGCCATTAACCGAATATACTTTGCAGTGTGAGTACGGTCAGCTGGCAGGCATAGAAGCTTTGCTGGGTCAGTTTGACGGTAAAGTCGTTGCCAGTGATTACCAGGCTTTTGTTCGGCTCAGGGTGGCGCTTCCTTATGCCAAAGTGGATGAATTTTCGGCAAAACTGGCGGATTTTAGTCGTGGTTCATTGCAATTGTTAGCGATTGAAGAATAATCCCCACCTCATTTTAAAGAACTAAGGAAGCGGTAGAGATGCATTTTCGCGCCATTACCCGAATCGTTGGACTACTGGTCATCTTATTCTCGGGGACAATGATTATCCCCGGACTGGTGGCGCTCATCTATCGCGATGGGGCAGGGCGTGCATTTACCCAAACTTTCTTTGTTGCTCTGGCGATCGGCTCCATACTGTGGTGGCCGAACCGCAAAGAGAAAGGCGAGCTGAAATCTCGCGAAGGTTTTCTGATTGTCGTCTTGTTCTGGACCGTGCTGGGTAGCGTGGGTGCGCTGCCGTTCATCTTTGCGGAAAGCCCTAACCTGACGATTACCGATGCATTTTTTGAATCCTTTTCCGGATTGACCACCACCGGGGCAACAACGCTGGTGGGGCTGGATTCATTGCCACACGCTATCCTCTTTTATCGACAGATGCTGCAATGGTTCGGCGGGATGGGGATCATCGTGCTGGCGGTGGCTATTCTGCCTATTCTTGGCGTCGGCGGGATGCAGCTCTACCGGGCAGAAATGCCGGGGCCGCTGAAAGATAATAAAATGCGCCCGCGTATTGCCGAAACGGCGAAAACCCTGTGGCTTATCTATGTATTGCTGACGGTGGCATGTGCACTGGCGCTATGGTTTGCCGGGATGCCAGCGTTTGACGCCATTGGGCACAGCTTTGCCACGATTGCGATTGGCGGCTTTTCCACGCACGATGCCAGCGTGGGATATTTCGACAGTTCCACGATCAACACCATCATTGCTATCTTCTTACTGATCTCCGGCTGTAACTATGGCCTGCACTTCTCTTTATTAAGCGGCCGTAGTCTGAAGGTCTACTGGCGAGATCCGGAATTTCGCATGTTCATCGGTGTGCAGTTGACGCTGGTGGCTGTCTGTACGCTGGTGCTGTGGATACACAATACCTACGGTTCAGCGCTCACGACCATCAACCAGGCCTTTTTCCAGGTGGTATCAATGGCGACGACCGCCGGATTTACCACCGACAGCATTGCCCGCTGGCCGCTGTTCCTGCCAGTGCTGTTGTTGTGTTCTGCCTTTATCGGCGGCTGTGCTGGGTCTACGGGCGGTGGCTTGAAGGTGATTCGTATCCTGTTGCTGTTTAAGCAGGGTAACCGCGAGTTGAAACGTCTGGTTCACCCGAATGCGGTTTACAGTATCAAGCTGGGGAACCGTGCGCTGCCGGAGCGAATTCTTGAAGCCGTATGGGGATTCTTTTCTGCCTATGCGCTGGTCTTTATTATCAGTATGCTGGCGATTATTGCGACCGGTGTTGATGACTTCTCCGCGTTTGCTTCCGTGGTGGCGACGCTGAATAACCTCGGGCCAGGGCTGGGTGTTGTCGCCGACAACTTTGCCAGTATGAACCCTGTGGCGAAGTGGATCCTGATTGCCAATATGCTGTTTGGTCGTCTGGAGGTCTTTACTCTGCTGGTACTCTTTACCCCTACTTTCTGGCGTGAATAATGGAGTAACACGTGAAAACACTGATTCTTTTTTCTTCCCGGGACGGACAAACGCGTGAAATCGCTGAGTATCTGGCTTCTGAACTCAAAGAGCTGGGTGTTTGGACGGATGTCGTTAATTTGCATCGTACCGTGGAGCCTGACTGGCAAAATTATGACAGCGTGGTGATTGGCGCCTCGATTCGCTATGGTCATTACCATGCCGCTTTTCAGGAGTTTGTGAAAAAGCATGCCACGCGGCTGAACGCGATGCCGAGTGCGTTCTACTCCGTTAACCTGGTTGCCCGTAAACCGGAGAAGCGTACGCCGCAAACCAACAGCTATGCGCGTAAGTTCCTGATGAGTTCGCCGTGGCGGCCGGATCGCAGTGCGGTTATTGCCGGCGCTTTGCTGTATCCCCGCTATCGCTGGTATGACCGCGTGATGATCCAACTGATAATGAAGATGTCTGGCGGTGAAACGGATACGCATAAAGAAGTGGTGTATACCGATTGGGAGCAGGTCGCGGGTTTTGCGCGGGAAATTGCCCAATTAACCCACAAAACGTTGCCAAAATAAGCGCAAAGAATAAAAAATAATCACTCGGAAAATTATTTTAAATTTCCCCTTGTCAGCCTGA
>NZ_SZWZ01000086.1:0-311 GCF_005281025.1 Citrobacter sp. wls714
CTCATATCAGGAACTTGTTCGCACCTTCCATAACTCATTCATTGCCTGAGCCAGCAGTCGCGCAGCTGCCTCAAGCGCAGAGGATTGAAAAAATCTTCAGATATATATCATCACTCTGAACATACGCAATTAACGGCGGAATCTCACGATTCTACCGTTTTTTATTATTTTTCAGAGGAGTAGTGATGAATAATTCTGAAGGTTTGAAGTCGTTTCAGCAATCGCTTGCTGATCTGCCGCAATGGGTATCAGAGCGGCTTCTGCAGCAAATTAACCAGTTAACTAACTACGAGCCAGTGATCGGCATTATG
>NZ_SZWZ01000087.1:0-312 GCF_005281025.1 Citrobacter sp. wls714
CATTAAGGCATGAGATGCAATTCCCCTTAAATCATAAATATTCTGCAACGCAATACGTAGCTTGGCATTTGTAAAGTTGTAATTCGTTAAGTCATAGGTTTCCGTTGAGCAATTCCCTAGTCCAAGGTTCTGGCGAGATGTAGCCTTATCAACAACATCATCCAGATTCTTGTTTTTATCCATTTTCCCGGAGAGAGTCGATGCGATTCCATTCCATGCAGGTCCAGTCCAGGTTGAACCATCAGGCAACCGGACGGTGATGGTCCCGGTGCCAGAAAATAACTGCTGCCAGTTCTGCTTGTCGTAATTCAG
>NZ_SZWZ01000084.1:0-334 GCF_005281025.1 Citrobacter sp. wls714
AACCGCATACCAGGCTGATAGCGGAAAATGTTACGATCGTGACTATTGGTGCTAGACCTGATTTATCTGCTGCCCAGCCAACAACCGCACTAAGAGTTCCCATAAACCCGACGTATAGCATGTAACGCATAGTTGTGGTTGATGCATTGAAGGTGAATTTTGCATTAGCAAAAAAACTAAACGACACAGCTACAGCGAATCCTGCAAAGTTACCTAGAGCCTGTCCCGTATGAAGTGCGTATATGCAAATGGCGAACACCACCCAATGAATTAGCGTGTTGAGAACACCTATTGATGTGTACCTGGCGAATAGCTTTAACATTATAAAAATCAG
>NZ_SZWZ01000085.1:0-313 GCF_005281025.1 Citrobacter sp. wls714
ACCGGCACGATTAACCGCACCGAGGTGCATCCCCGGGAGGTGGTCAAACGTGCTCTGCACTTCAACGCGGCGGCGGTGATACTCGCGCATAACCATCCTTCCGGCGAGACGACACCTAGCCAGGCCGACAAAACCCTCACGCAGCGACTGGTTCAGGTGCTTCAGCTGGTGGATATCCGTGTCCCTGACCATCTGATTGTCGGTGGCAGGCAAATCTATTCGTTCGCAGAACACGGTCTGTTGTGAGGTATGACATGAAAATTATCAGTAAACGCCGGGCAATGACGATATACCGCCAGCATCCTGAGTCCCG
>NZ_SZWZ01000078.1:0-335 GCF_005281025.1 Citrobacter sp. wls714
AGGTGGTACCGCCCCCTGACTGACACCGGAAGAATATTCGTCTCTGCTGTTCCCATCTGACGGGCGACGGCCTGGCGCTTCTGCGTAATATGCTCACTCTGTGATACTGAAGGCTGTGCCGACAGCCAGTTCCACTGTTCAGCCGGTTCGGTTTTATCCACCTGGTTGAGGACCCACAATACCGGTGGCAGCGCTCCGCTGTATTGTGCGAATACTCCCTGATAAAAATGCTCTTCCACCGAAAACGCCCGGTCATCGGCCTTCAGCACCCACAGCACCATATCGAGCTGTGGCATGAGTTCGCGGTACAGCTCACGGTATTCGTCGTCGCGGCT
>NZ_SZWZ01000082.1:0-401 GCF_005281025.1 Citrobacter sp. wls714
TTCGCCGCCCGCTGAGTTGTTGCAGGTAAAGTTTTCATGTTTACTCTCGTGAAGGTAATTAACTCTGAGTGGGGTAAATGGCGATGTATACGTAGCCGCAACTGCCAAGAGTATCAGCTTCGCAGGTGAAACCGTTGTGGTACAGGGTGACGCAGTGGGCGTGTTGGGGACTGAGTTCACCGGTGGTTAGCATCGACTCCATCTGGCGGATAAAGTGCGGGCATGTTTCATCCAGCTTCCGGCATTCGGTGTCACTGAACCTGCCGGTGATGCTGGCCCTGTCAGCCAGATAGTGCAGTCGGTTACCCTCCTGCACCAGACGGGCTCCCAGGCGCGGCGTGATAGCCCGCTGCAGGCCCCAGTTGATGTGGGTCATGGCGGCTCTCCTTTTATTGTCAGTT
>NZ_SZWZ01000076.1:0-398 GCF_005281025.1 Citrobacter sp. wls714
GGCGTTGAAATGTTCCGCAAACTGCTGGACGAAGGCCGTGCTGGTGAGAACGTTGGTGTTCTGCTGCGTGGTATCAAACGTGAAGAAATCGAACGTGGTCAGGTACTGGCTAAGCCGGGCTCTATCAAGCCGCACACCAAGTTCGAATCTGAAGTGTACATCCTGTCCAAAGACGAAGGCGGCCGTCATACTCCGTTCTTCAAAGGCTACCGTCCGCAGTTCTACTTCCGTACTACTGACGTGACTGGTACCATCGAACTGCCGGAAGGCGTAGAGATGGTAATGCCGGGCGACAACATCAAAATGGTTGTTACCCTGATCCACCCGATCGCGATGGACGACGGTCTGCGTTTCGCAATCCGTGAAGGCGGCCGTACTGTAGGTGCGGGCGTTGTTGC
>NZ_SZWZ01000077.1:0-417 GCF_005281025.1 Citrobacter sp. wls714
CAGCCTTTGATATGGCTGGATTACAAGGTAAATCCTGATGGTTCTGTTCTGGTGAAAACTTTCCATCGAACCTACCCCGATGCACCGGAGTTTGCCCGCAATCTGATTGGTGTAAAAGATGAGGCCGGTGGTTTCACCGAAACCATAAAAAATGGAAATCCAATTGATATCCCGGCAGATCAGTATGTTTCAGTTCGTGTGGAGATGCCGTCTGATAGTCTCTGGAATCAGAGACAAGAAGAAGCGCGGGAGGCAATGGAAAAAGCTGAACGCGAGCAAGCTCAGCTGGATGCTCAGTCGTAAAAATGATGGTTGCCGCAACCACGCCGTATGCAGGAGCGTGGTTGCAGCCAACTGGCTAACGTTCGATAGTGCGAGTATTGAATGATTGCCAGTCACGGCGGATTGTACTTAAGC
>NZ_SZWZ01000035.1:0-437 GCF_005281025.1 Citrobacter sp. wls714
GGGCAATACGCGGCTAAAGCCTGGGATAACGCCAACGCATTGCGCGCCCAGGCAAAGGCAGAAAAGGAACGTACTGACGCTGCCAATAAATTCAGCGCTATCCAGGGTAAAACCAGTAAAACTGCCGGACTGGATAGCCAGTATCAGAAAGACATCGCGGATATCCAACAATACGCCCAACTTTACCCGCAGAAGATCGGGGAGGCTGAGGCTGCGCGCGCTGCTATCGAACAGCAATACCGGGATCAGCGCAACGCGGCTATGTGGGAAGAATGGGCGCAGCAGAACGCTGCAACACAGGCAGCAGCGGCTGCTTTCGATTCACTCGGCTCGGTCGCCAGTAACGCGCTGACAGGCATCATCACAGGCAGCATGTCTGCCAGTGATGCAATGCGCAGTATCGGCATGACGGTACTGAACAGTGTAATCAATACCTT
>NZ_SZWZ01000036.1:0-446 GCF_005281025.1 Citrobacter sp. wls714
GGTGTACTAATCAACGGGGAGCAGGTCAGTCCCTCTGGGTCAGTAGATACATGTCCGCAGATATCGCATTCAATTCCAGGAAGCACCGATTCTGACTGCGCTTTGATATGCAGCCGCGGTTCACCGTCTTTCGGCGCAGGCCAGTCGCGCTGCTTGTTCACCGCCAGTTTTTCTACCATCGCCAGGGTAATCTGCTCATCAGTAATACCGGCACGACGTTGCGCATCCCATAACAAGAATTGCATGTCAGCCCATTCGCTAAGATCGCCTGGTTCAGCAGCAGCCTCGAGCGCTTCTTTGGAAAGGTGCTTCAGCGGTCCAACTGGACCGACATCGCCGAAAGTAGCCTGTGACCATGCTGCATGTTCACGGCGTACTTGCTCACGGGCCATCGACTCCAGAACCCCATTAAACACTTTCACAGCATCAGCCATTGCGTAGCCGAG